>JAFZIK010000057.1 GCA_017554405.1 Clostridia bacterium
AGAAATTTTCGTATTGCTGAATTCAGCGTGTTAGACGGTTCTCTGATTCACCGTCGAATCTCGCGCTTGTAAATTGTATACCATGTCCTTACACCCTTTGTATACTATGTTACTCTTGACATGATAATCGCCCCTACAAATGGTCAATATAAATTGATATACCGTAGGGGCGGATATCATCCGCCCGCTTTTATAAATAGCGCCGCAGGCACCGGCGTCTAACGTCTATTGTCTAACATCTAACGTCTATCTTGACAAAAGAATATAATTTTAGTATTATATTTATACTTATTTTTTGCGGAGGGATATTTATGAGGAACGAACTTTTAAAACTGCTTTCGCGCAACGCGCGTTATACTGCTGAACAGCTTGCCGATATGCTGGCGGTTACCCCCGCCGAGGTAGAAGCCGAGATAAAGGCGCTCGAGCATGAGGGTATAATATGCGGTTATAAGGCGGTCATCGACTGGGACAGCGTTGACGCCACCTCGGTTTCCGCGATAATCGAAATAAAGGTCGTTCCCAAAGCCGATCTCGGTTTTGAAGAGGTAGCCGAAAAGATCGCCGCTTACAAAGAGGTTGAATCGGTCTATCTTATGTCCGGCGGGTATGATCTTAACGCGGTGGTCCGCGGAAAAACGCTTAAGGACGTTGCGCAGTTTGTTGCAAAGGAGCTTGCCGCCATGGATTCGGTGACCTCCACCGCGACCCATTTTGTTTTGCGCAGATATAAAGAGCTTGACGTTTGCCTGTTTGACAGCGAGAAGGACGACAGGGGGAACTATCTTATATGATCGATTATTCCCGATTGCTTAACCCCTGCGTTCAGCAGATTAAACCGTCGGGCATAAGGAAGTTTTTCGATATCGCCGCCACTATGGACGACGTTATCTCGCTGGGCGTTGGCGAGCCCGACTTCCAGACCCCGTGGATGATAAGGAAAGCGGGTATACTTTCCCTTGAAAGGGGCAAAACAAAATACACCTCCAACCGCGGCACAGAGGAACTGCGGCGCGCGGTTTCCGATTACGTTTGCCGCAAGACCGGCGTAGAGTATTCCCCCGAAGACGAGATACTCGTATCCGTAGGCGGCAGTGAGGCGATAGACGTTGCCGTGCGGGCGATCGTTTCCCCGGGCGACGAGGTGATAATTCCCCAGCCGAGTTACGTTTGCTATGAGCCGGTAACCATGTTTGCCGGAGGAAAGCCTGTAATTATAGAAACGCTTGCCGAAAACGATTTTAAGATAACGGCAAACGAGCTTTTATCGGCGATAACGCCCAAAACAAAGGCGCTTATCCTGCCTTACCCTTCAAACCCCACCGGCGCGGTGATGGAGAAAGAAGACCTCAGGAAGATCGCCGAGGTCCTTTGCAAGACCGATATATTTGTAATATCCGACGAGATATATTCCGAACTAACCTTTACCGAAAAGGGGCATACCTCGATATCCGAATTGCCCGGTATGCGCGAACGCACGGTAGTAGTATCGGGATTTTCTAAGACCTTTTCAATGACCGGGTGGCGCCTCGGTTACGCCTGCGGCCCCGCCGAGATAATCTCGCAGATGACCAAGATACACCAGTTTGCCATAATGTGTGCCCCCACCACCTCGCAGTATGCGGCGATAGAAGCGCTTAAAAACGGCGATGAGGCGGTCGCCGCCATGAAAGAGGAATACAACCGCCGCCGCCGGCTTATGGTGGCGGGCTTTAACCGCATAGGGCTTGCCTGCAGGGAGCCGCTCGGCGCGTTTTACGCATTCCCCTCGATCCGCTCCACCGGGCTTTCAAGCGATGAATTCTGCGAAAAGCTCCTTAAGGAAAAGCACGTTGCGGTGGTCCCGGGAACGGCGTTCGGTCCTTCCGGCGAGGGATTTATCCGCGCCTCCTACTGCTACAGCGCAGAGCATATATCCGAAGCGCTTCGCCGTATCGGGGACTTTTTGGCTTCGCTTTAAAAACCTTTTTGTTACAAGTGCTTTATTTTCACGGTTGTTTTTTTCTGCCGGGAGCCCAAAGCATACTTGAAAAAAGTTTTTATATGTGTTAATATTATTAAAGATGACTATTACGTAAGAACGGTGGTATCAAAATGCAGAACGTTAGCATTTTTTCTCTGTTCAGGATCGCCCGCAAGAGGTGGATGATCCTGATGGCCGCGTTCGTTGTTGCCGCGGCTATAGCGTTTTCCTATTGCACCTTTATCGCAAAGCCGGTTTACGGCGCAACGGTATCGCTGCTGGCAACAAACGGTGTGCCCGCGCAATCCGATTCGGCTACGCAAAAGGTTCTGAGCTCGGACGTTCAGGCCTCGCTTTCGCTTGCCGATACGATCGTGGATATACTGAAAACCAACTCTCTTTACGAGGAGATATCCTCAAGGTTAGACGGCGAGATCGGTTATAAGACCCTTGCCGCCAACACCACGGTAAAGCGCCGCGGCGATGATACGCTGTTTATCGATATCACCTATTGCGACAGCGACCCCCAGCGGGCGATGAAGATCGCAAACCTGTTTGCCGATACCGCAACCGAGCATATCGATAACATACCGGGGCTTATAGGCAACTCCGATCCGAGCGTTATGTCCTATGCTTATACGGCTAAGCTCGTTTCGCCCCACACCTTCAGAGCAACGGTGCTGGTGGGCCTCGGCGCGACCTTCCTGCTTTACTGCGTATTCATTATGATCGAGATACTCAACAACACCATAAACGGCGAAGAGGACTTCACTTCGCGTTACGATATTCCCCTGCTCGGCAGCGTTCCCGATTTTGATGAGGCGCGCAGAGCAAGGTCAGACGGTAAAGGGAGGTATTATTGATGGATATTTTCCGTAAAAAACCCGGCGCCGCCGTCGATAACGACGTTGCCGTTCAAAACAAAAAGATCCCCTTTGCGGTGGTCGAATCCTACAAAGCGATAAGGACCAATCTTTCGTTTTTGCTTGCAAACGCAAAGAACAACGTTGTTCTTATTACCTCGCCCAACTCCGGCGAAGGCAAATCAACAACGGCGGTGAATATGGCTATCGCCTTTTCGCAGCTCGGCGAGCGCGTTCTGCTTATCGACGCGGATATGCGCAAGGCGACCCTTCACAAGAAACTGAAGACCGAAAACGGCGACGGGCTTTCAAACATTCTCGCAGGTATGGCGAACCTTTCGGATTGCCTTAAGCAGGTTTCGGATAACCTTTATTTCCTTTCTTCCGGACGCATTCCGCCCAATCCTTCCGAGCTTTTGGGCAGTCCCGAGTTTGAGGAGCTCTTATCCACCGTTTCGCCGGCATACGGCTGCGTAATAATAGATACGCCCCCGATGAACGTTGTTTCGGATGCGCTTGTAGCCGCTCCGCACACCGCCGGCATAGTGCTTGTTGTTCGTGACAGGCAGACCCAGAACGACGATATAAAGCGCATAATCGATTCCGCCGAGTTCGCGGATATCAAGATACTCGGCGCGGTAATAAACGGCATAAAGCAATCCACCGGAACCGGTTACAGGTCCGGCTCGAGATATTACAAAAACCGCTATTACCAGAAAAGCTGATTTTTAAAGCGGAAGATTTTTTGAATCTTCCGCTTTTTTACAGGTGATATTATGTTGGATCTGCATACCCATATCCTGCCCGCCGTGGACGACGGGGCGCGCACCGCCGAAGAGGGCGTTGCCCTTTTGCGCCAGATGCAGGAGCAGGGCGTAACGGCGGCGGTCGCCACACCGCACTTTTTCCCCGGGAGTATGGAGCTTGAAGATTTTCTTGAAAGACGGAACGCCGCGCTTAAAGAGCTTACGGCGGCAGGCGGGGATATCCAGGTAAAGATAATCGCCGGCGCCGAGGTTTTATACTTCGGCGGCATAGGCCGTTTTGAAAACGTGCGCCGCCTGACGGTAGGCGGCAGCCGGTATCTGCTTTTAGAGCTTTTAGGCGTTAAGGCGATAGACGAAAAGGTGATAAAGGATATAACCGATCTTGGCGAAAGACTCGATATCATCCCCGTGATCGCCCACACCGAAAGATACTGCAGATATAAGGGCTACCGGAAGCTGGTATCCGCTATTGCCGATGGCAGGGCGCTTTGCCAGATAAACGCCGGGTTTTCCGGCTCAAAGCCCGAAACGCGGGCGGTAAAGAAACTGCTCCGTCGCGGGCTTATCGATTTTATCGCCTCGGATTGTCATTCTCCCGTTTCCCGCCCGGTTAAGATAGAAGCGGGGATAAAGGCGCTTCGAATGATATCCGCCACCGCAACGAACGCCGTTATAAAGAAATGCAATGCCCTCGAAGAAGAGTTGAATAAGCTATGAAAGATACGGGATACTCTGTTAACCGCTCGGGCGAGCTTTTATATATCACCTTCCCGAAGCTTTCCGCCGCAGACGGTGTCCGCCACGTTTTTTCAACCAGAAAAGGCGGCGTAAGCGGCGGGATGTATTCTTCTATGAATCTGAGCTTCAGGAACGGTGACAGCCGCGAAAACGTCTTGGAAAACTACCGCCGTATCTGCGGCGCCACCGGGATAGACCCCGCACGCCTTGTTCTCTCAAAGCAGACCCACACGAACAACGTTATCACGGTTACCTCCGCCGATATAGGCACCGGCGTTTCAAAACCCGATTTTTGCGACGTTGACGGTATGGTGACCGCCGAGCCGGGCGTTGCGCTCGTGACCCATTTTGCCGATTGCGTGCCGCTTCTTTTTTACGACCCGGTGGCAAGGGTATGCGCAAACTCGCATTCCGGCTGGCGAGGCACGGTGCAAAAGATCGGCGCGGTAACGGTGGAAAAAATGGTGAAAGAATTCGGCTGTGACCCTGAAAACATCATAGCTGCGATAGGTCCCTGCATCTGCAAAGATTGTTACGAGGTGGACCTGCCGGTTTATAACGCTTTTTGTGAAGCCGGCTTTGACCCGGAAAAGATCTTTAAAAATTCGGGCGAGCCCGATCACTTTTTGCTTGACCTGAGAGGCGCAAACGAGCTTATCTTTCTTGAGGCGGGGATAAGGCGCGAAAACCTCGATATCGCGGAGCTCTGCACCGCCGAAAACAGCGATCTGCTCCATTCGCACCGGGCTACCGCGGGCAAGCGCGGCAGTCTTGCGGCAATAATAGAAATGAACTGAAAAGGGGAAGATTATGAAGCTTGATTACAAACGCACAATAATTATCGGCTTTGCCTTTATGTCGATACTCGCCTTCTGGCAGTTTTACGATCAGGTAATGCCCTCCGTGCTCGAATACCGCTTTGAACTCGGTCCTTTTAAGACCAACGTCATTATGGCGATAGATAACGTGCTTGCTATATTTATGCTGCCGCTTTTCGGCGTTCTTTCGGATAAAACGAACACGCGCCTCGGCAAGCGCACGCCCTATATACTTTTCGGCACTATAGCCGCCTCAGGGCTTCTGTGCCTGCTTGCGTTTTTTGAAAGGCGGCTCATTTTCCCCGGCTTTATGGCTACGCTTATGGCGCTGCTCGTTGTTATGTCCATATACCGTTCGCCCGCCGTTGCCTATATGCCGGACGTTACCGAAAAGCCGCTTCGCAGCAAAGCCAACGCCGTTATAAATCTTGTGGGTTACGTCGGCGGGATTTTTGCGACCGTAGTGATGATGATATTCCTGACCGGCACGCCGACCGAGGACGGCACGGTTTATTCAAGCGATCAGGACCTGACGGCTGTTTTCATAATAATCGCGGCGTTTATGCTGGCGGCGGTGGCGGCTATGACCCTGCTGCTCAGAGAAAACCGCCTGCCCCACGTAACGGATGAAGAGCCCGCCGAAACAAAGAGCGAAAATAAAAAACTCCCGAAGGACGTTCGGAAAAGCTTTGTGTTTATCCTTCTTTCGGTTTTCCTGTGGTTTGCCGCCTATAACGCGGTAACGACCGCCTTTTCAAGATACTGTATAAATAAATGGGGCGACGCCGTAGGCAAATCCTCTTCTTATCTGCTTGTTGCAACGCTTTCGGCGATAGCGGCGTTTGTTCCGCTCGGCTTTTTATCAAGCCGTATAGGCAGAAAAAAGACGGTGCTTATCGGTATAGCCGTTATGGCAACGGGCTTTGCCGCGGCGGCGTTTATAGGCAAGGATACGTCTTTGGCTTTCAGATATGCGGTCTTTGCCGTTGTGGGTATCGCCTGGGCGGCTATAAACGTAAACTCCTATCCTATGGTGGTAGAAATGGGCAGCGGTGCCGATATAGGAAAGTATACCGGGCTTTATTACGCCTTTTCAATGGCGGCGCAGATCGCAACGCCCCTGCTTTCGGGCTTTATAATAGAAAGATCCTCTTTCGGATACGCGGTTCTTTTCCCGTATGCGGTGATCTTCAGCGCGGCTTCGTTTGTTACCATGTGCTTTGTTCGCCACGGCGATAACAAGCCGGACCTTGAGAGCGCGCTTATCGAAAATCTTTCGGGCGGCGAAGACTGATAAATCATCAAAAATCCGGGTCCGCCGCTTGGGCAGACCCGGTGTTTTACGCTCAATTTCCGTAAATGACAGTAAATCACATATAATAAAACGGGAGTGATATTATGAAAAGCAAACTTACAAAAAGGCAGATCGCCGCGGATCTTGTGATCACCTTTATAGGTTGTTTTATATATTCGGCGGCGGTCACTTCGCTTATCGCGCCCAACAAGATATCGCCCGGCGGATTTACCGGTATCGCCTCGGCGCTCAACTTCATATCGGGGATCCCCACGGGTCTTACGCTGCTTGTTTTGAATATTCCCGTTATCATCATCGGTTTTGTAAAACTCGGCGGTATTTTTATAGCGAAAACCGCCGTTGCGACCGGCGTTCTGGCGTTCTGCCTCGAGCTTTCGGAAAGACTGCTTCCGCACTGGACGGTGGATAACATACTCGCAAGCATTTTCGGCGGAATATTTATGGGCGCGGGGCTTAGTCTCATCCTTCGCCGCGGAGCCACCACCGGCGGCGTGGACATCATAGCCACCCTTATAAACCGGCGATTCCGCTTTCTTACCGTGGGCAGGATAATCCTGCTTTCGGATATCGCCGTTATCCTTTTTGCTACCTATGTTTACGGCAACGTCCAAAGCGGGCTATACTCGGTGGTGGCGATGTATGCCTCCTCGGTGGTTACCGACGCGATACTCTACGGCTCGGATAAAGGCAAAATAGTTTACGCCGTTACCGATAAGCCCGATCTTATATGCGAAGAGGTAAACGGCAGGCTCGAGCGCGGCGTTACGCGGATATCCGCCACCGGCGGTTATACCGGCGATACCCATACTATGCTTATGTGCACCGTTCGCATAAACGAGGTCGCCGCCGTTTGCGATATAATAAGGAAGACGGACGAACGCGCCTTTATCGTTATAAGCGACGCCGGCGAAATAATCGGCGAAGGATTCAAAAAAGAATAAGCGGCGAAGCCGCACGATGTTGCCCTTGCGGGCAAATGATGTTATGCTTGCGCATAAATGATGTTGCTTCGCAAATGATGTTGCCTTGCGGCAAATTAAGGAGCCTGCGGCGCATATAAATACGGGCGACCCGTAATCGCCCCTACAAATTGTCAATATAGATTGATATACCGTAGGGGCGGATATTATCCGCCCGCTTTTATATCCGCGGCGAAGCCGCACGATGTTGCCCTTGCGGGCAAATGATGTTATGCTTGCGCATAAATGATGTTGCTTCGCAAATGATGTTGCCTTGCGGCAAATTAAGGAGCCTGCGGCGCATATAAATACGG
>JAFZIK010000058.1 GCA_017554405.1 Clostridia bacterium
GTTAACGCTCATAAGTTCGGTAATGGTAATATCCTTAAAAGCCAAATTAGCCGTGCTGCCGACGTTGCCGCTCGTAGGAATTATACCGATAACAAAATGCTGATTCCCCGTTATGGTAGAAGGGGTGGTAACATCAAAGGTAAGATCGGTATAAAGCTTTGAACTGCCGCCGCCCGAACTGTTGGATGAACGCGAGGAAAGATCGGTAAATCTCTGAACGCTGTTTGTTCTGCTCCAAAGCGCGGTGCCGGTATCGATATTGACCTCAAGCGCCGTGAGGGTAAACCAGGTTTCAATTCTGAATTTTATACGGTAGGCTGTGCTCGCCTTTACTACTTCGGTAGATAAGCCGTTAGCCGCCATTATACCGTAGTTATCAAGGCCGTTGCCCTTATTGGTGCTGGCTCCTACTACGAATCTTGAGCCCGAAGATCTTGTGACGTAAGAACTCGTATAGAATCTCCAACCGTCCGGCACGTTGTCGATCGTGAACACGTCGCCGCCCGCGGCGGATACCTGAGCCGGTATTGCCGTGAACATTATCGCCACCATGGCTATTACGACCGCGACCGATAAAAGTCTTTTTGTTTTCTTCATAAAACTACCTCACTTTTAAAAAATAAATGATCGCAGATATCAAATACGGTGTAACCGTTCTTATTCGGCTCCCTTTACACAAGGAGGTCAAATAGGAAGTTTAATTTAAAATATTTCTACATCCCAATCAGAAAGATACTGAAACAGACGGGTAAGATCCTTGTTATTAACAGAGCCGTCGCCGTTAACATCGAGCGCTGCTTCATCGACCTCAACATCCCAGTCGGAAAGATACTGAAACAGGCGGGTAAGGTCCTTATTATTGACTGCCTTATCGCCGTTGATATCACCGGCCGTATGGGTAATGAATAATATTTCTTCGGTTTCGCCCGACTTATGACCGCAGACAGAGCATATTTCCTCTTTAAGTCCGCTTTCCTGCTCGGTTGCCTCTTTTGTTACCACCCATTCATAAGTGTGAACGGCTTCATCAAACTTTTCTTCACATCCGGCGCATACGTGCCAGTGATTAAGTTCATCAGCAAGCCACTCGCCAAGCGTATGATTATTTTGGTCAAGCGGCAAATCCTCATCTGAGCCCTCTGTTATCTCGCCGCAATCATCACATACTGTATATTCGGCGTGACCGGCTATTGTGCAGGTGGAAGCAACCGCCGCTACAATGTGGGTGTTTTGATGCAGGCACTGCCAAACGGCGGTGATCTCGGTATCTTCCTCGATCTCCACAGTCTCGCCCGCCTCTTTTTCTTCACCGGCTATGCTCCAAGCCTTAAAGCCCTTACCTGCCGGAGCTGTAAAATCGCAATCGGGAAGTGTATATTCGCCCGGCTCTATCACGGCGTTTTCCATTTCGCCGCTGCCGCCATTTGATACGAAGGATACTGTGACCGAGGTCGGCATTTTCTTTAAAACAATCGGTTCTTCGAGCGAGGTTACGGTCTCCGCCGTAGCAGTATACTTATAATCGCCGTGAACGCCTAAATAATCCGCCGCCGCCATTTCGACCTTATCGCCCTTACGCGCCTTTACGGTGCCGAGCACTTCACCGTTTTGATCCTCAACTTCGATATCAAAGGTGTTCCAGATCTCAACGTCGTCCACAGTGTAGTAAACGCCGGAGGTGGATTCTTCACCGGTCTGTTCATTGGTTTCTGTTTTAAAGCCGTAGATCGACATCACTATATTATTCTTAGCGCCTTCGGGAATGGTGATATTCATCGAAAGATGATAATCCACCACCGTGCCGTTTTCGATCGTGCTCGAAACCAGCGCCGCGAGGTCCTCGCCGGTAAGCTCAATATTGCCTGAAAGATCGTTCCATACGTTGCTTCCGAACTTTATCTGAGCGTTAAGATCATTTATGGTCCAATACTGCGTATCAACGGTTATCACCATTTTTACGCGATAAGTTTTGCCTGCTGCCATACCTGACTTGCCGTAGTTGTTTGCCAACACGAAAGCACGGTTTGAAAACTCGGTCTTTGCGGTCATTTTAATGCCGCCGGTCTCCCAGGTGCGCGGGCGAAGCTTATCTTCAACGATCTCGAGGGTGCCGTTACCGTCGGTAGCGAGCTGCTGCCAAGAGGCGAAGCTTGCCGAACCGGGATTTCCGCGATAATTCTTATCAAAATAGATCATCTGGACCGGTGCTTCGGTATAGGTTACATATATTGCTTCGGTGTCAGGCTCTACAACTTCGGGTTCGACGTCAAAATTAAAGCCTTCCTTTTTATAGAGCGAGTTTTCGATAAGTTCATAGCAATCGTCATCGTCTACCGCAAAAACAGTGCCGAGAAGGGCGCCGGTATCGGCGTCATAAACGTTAAGCTCGCGCTTCGCAGCGTATGTGACCACTATGTTTTCGGTATCAGCAGCTAAAACCTCAGGCTCGACGGTAAAGGAGAAACCCTCTTTATCATAAACCGAACCGGTAATAAGGCTTTCGGTATTAACGCCGGGGAATGAGCCGATAGTTCCTATTGACTCGCCGGTTGAAGCATCAATAACGTTATAGTCCTTCGCCTCGGTAATGGTTATATTCCTGAAGCGCAGATTGGCGGTTGTAGTCGTAGAACCGTCTTTCGTAATAATACCTAAAACGAAATGCTGATTACCGGTTATTGTTGAAGGAGTGGTAACATCGAGCGAAATGTCATAGGAGTAACGCACGTCGCCGCCGCCAGAAGAGGCGGTAACGTAATCCGCAAGATTTGAAAACGTGGTAACTTTATTTGTCCTGCTCCACAAAGCCGTACCGGTATCAACGTCCGCCTGCAACGCGCCTATCGTATACCAAGTATAGATGTTAAAGCTTATACGGTACGTTGTATCCGCCTTAACGACCTCGGTTGAAAGACCGTTTGCCAGCATAACGCCATAATTATCAAGACCTTTACCCTTGTTGGCTTTTACGCCGAACTGCGCACCGCTGTTCTCGCGGTCAACACAGCTTGAAGTGTAGAATCTCCAGCCATCCGGCACGGCATTGATAGTAAACACATCGCCGCCCTCGGCGGATACCTGCACCGGTATCATAGCAAAAATCATTGCCACTATGGCAATAGCCGTCACGATTGATAGAAGCTTCTTAATGTTTTTCATGGCTTTACCTCTTTTCTTTATGTATGAGTGAGATCTTAAAACCGGTATGATTTTTAGCACACATCACCCAAAAAATATACAAATTCCATTATAAATTTTAGCATAAATAACAATTTCAGTAAAGGTTAAAAACCTCGGACTCAATACCGTAATATTTAGCCAAACGGTTTAATCAGGCGAGTTTTCAGCCAACCGACAAAGTGACTCGCTTGAAACATACTTGTTAAGCAGGTTTATCATCTCTCCCCTGCTCTCAAACCCCAACTTTTCAATCATGCGTCCTATTCTGTAACGAACCGAGCCCCTTGATGTATACAGTATGCCGGATATTTCAAGTGTACTTTTGCCGTCAAGCAACAGAGATAATATGTTGTAATCTATCCTGTCAAGCGTTTTAAGCATTTTTTCAATTCTTTCAAGCTCGTCTATAGCGGGCTCTTTAAGCGTTCGCTTATCATCGTCAAACGAAAAGGCGGCGCTTTCAACGTTCTTTTGAATATTGCCGCTTTCAAGCAGCATATAAGGATGATACTGGGTCGTTTCACGAATTTTAATATGCTCTTTGATTGAAAAGTGAATATTGCTTATTTCCGGATTTTGCATCAAGAGGTAATAAATCTTGATGACATACTCGTCGCCGATATCCGTTTCGTAAAAGGTTGTTACGGACGGAGAATATGTAAGCGACAACAGCGTATTTGAAAAGCTTACGAGAAATATCTGTTTCAGATATTCGGGATTTGTTTCTTTGATTCTTTGCAAAAGAAGTATTGCAGAATAATCGTTGGTACAGATTACGGAATCGAA
>JAFZIK010000059.1 GCA_017554405.1 Clostridia bacterium
AATTGCTATATAAAACAAACTACATAAACGAGGAAAAATATAAATCCTTAAACGATCAATGCACATCTATTCGTGTTATGTTAGTTGCCTCTTGTAGAACAGCCAAATCAAATTCCTAACATATTTTTTTCTTTCGGGCTTTTTGTAAGCCCGATTTTTCTTTTATATTGCCTTTTCGCGCCTTTTGTGATAAACTGGTTTAAGCAATCGGAGCCCGGCGTTTTTTGGTGCGGGGCGACACCGGCGATTTTTATTGACTATTCTGTTTTTAAGTGGTAATATTTATTCGTATCATACAGAACAAAATAATTCACTTGGGGGTTGTTTTATGAAAAAAACACTATCCGTTTTATTATCAATCATTATGGTAATATCCGTTCTCGCCGTAATACCCTTTACGGCAAACGCCGAAATAAACAGCGTTACTATCGGCGAGCTAAGCAGCATGACATGGGGCATACCTACGCATCAAATGGCTAAATATACAAAATCGCATTATATCATTGCTGAATCCGATATGGGTGCGCTTAAGGGTAAGGTGATTACTGGGCTAAGATGGTATTTTCAAGAAGAGGAATATTTAGGCGTATGGGAATACAATTCTCCCGAAGAGCGTAACGTTGATATTTATCTTACGGAAACGGACCTTAAACAGGTGACGTCTCTTATCGACGTTTCCTCATCTACCCGCGTATTCAGCGGCATTTGGTCCTTTGCGGGATACAGCGACCTGTCAGACATAAGCGCATCGCTTATTGACGTTACCTTTGACTGCCCGTACCTCTACAGCGGGAAAAATCTGTTAGTCACCGTGGTTGACAAAACCGGCTACAAAGAAGACGGAACTCCGCATACTTTATGCTATTACAGCGCAAACGGCGGGTATCGTTGCGCAGGTGATGATTCAATATCCGCTTCCGATACCGACAGCAAAAACACTACCAAGATAACCGGTGATTACATCCCCGTTACCACATTTTACTATGCGTATGCGGCTTATATCCCCGGCGATATCAACGGCGACGGCTCGGTCAACAATAAGGATTTGACGAGGTTATTCCAATACCTTTCCGATTGGGATGTTGAAGTAACCGAATCTGCGCTCGATATAAACGGCGACGGCTCGGTCAACAACAAAGACCTGACAAGGCTGTTCCAGTATTTAAGCGATTGGGACGTGAAAATACATTAATATAACGTTGTAGGGGCGTTTTCCCAATCGCCCGCATAAAAAGCGGGCGGACAATATCCGCCCCTACGGTATATCAATTAAGATTGCAAACCCGTGTATCTTTTAGGCATTCTTAGTTTGGAAATGTATCTTTTACGCGCTCTTATACATGAAAGAAACCTGATTTGTCTGCCAAATCAGGTTTCTTTCAACTAAATCCGTCCTTTCGGACGGGTGAAATCGCCCTGACGGGCGGTGAAATCACTTCGTGGTGAAATCCGCACTTTGTGCGGGTGAAGGACGGATTTAATTTCATCGTGAGCGTAAGCGAACGATTTCACCAAAGGCGAAGGCTTTGATTTCACCGCGGCATAGCCGCGATTTCATTTTCAATCGGGCATTCGCCCGATTTTCTTTTATCTTGCTTTTTCGCGCCTTTTGTGATAATCTGTTTTTGTGGCACAATTATGACAGAAAACTATGGCTCAAAGATTCGGCGTAAGAACAAGAAAATAATAGTGCACTCTATTCTATAGTTTTTTCGAAAATAAGGAGAAGGTCAAATGAAGATAAGCAGAAATATAATTTCAATACTGATTGCCCTTTGCTTGCTTTTGTGCGCAAGCGCCTGCAATGATTCAGAAGCTCAAAATAAAGTTAATCAAGGCGAGAGATTGTTACCTGTAAAGACTGATTTTCATCATAATCCCAAAGAGAGTGATTTTGATTATACCATTCACGCGGCGTTCGATTGGACCGAAAAAGGCTGTGTTGTTACAACACAAGATGTCGTTTTAGAGAAAGAATACCATAACGGTCAAACAATCGAACAAACAGGTATAATGATGCTCATCTATGACTATGATGACGAGTTAAACACACTGAATCTATCGTTTAGATATAAACTTCAAGATAGCGAAGATGCCGAAACATCCTACACTATAACGTATTGGTTGAATGAAAAATCTTCCGTAACGAAAATACAGATCAATGGATTAGGAAACAGAGAAATAATATCACGTATTACGAATATAGAAAACAACACCATTAGTTATTCTTTTGAAAACATTCAACCGGAGCCCATAACTGGTTCTGCCACCATTGCCATGGATAGTCACACCATTGAATCTGATTTATTTGGTCATAAAGTTATCTACCGGTATAACGATGACGGTTATTTGTGGGAGCATACTAACAACGTTAAATCGGAATATGATAACAACGGAAACATACTTAGTTTAAAAAGCGATGAGGAATTTGGGATATTGAGCGTCACTTATTCGGATGTTGCTTTATCGCAACCTTGGCAGCATTTAGTTGAGTTATTAACGTTTAATCATTTAGGATACATATCGCTTTGTGATGACGGTGAAGATTTAATGCTTTTAACACCGCTATTCTCTTCCTTTATAAACGCACAATAATTGAACGACTCGCTAAAAATCGCCTCGGCATTATTTCTTGCCGAGGCGATCGTTTTACGCGCTTTTAAGCTGCAGTCTCAGCTTATCGCTTATCATCGCTATAAACTCGCTGTTGGTGGGTTTGCCGCGTTCATTCTGGACCGTATAACCGAAATAGGAGTTTAGCACGTCGATATCTCCCCTATCCCACGCGACTTCAATCGCGTGGCGGATGGCGCGCTCCACCCTTGAGGAGGTCGTGTTATACTTCTTGGCAACGGTAGGATAAAGAAGCTTTGTTACCGCGTTTATTATATCGTTGTTTTTAACCGAAAGAATAATTGCTTCCCTTAAGTAATGATAACCCTTTATATGTGCGGGAACGCCTATCTGATGAATGATCTCGGTAACCATAACCTCAAGCTGCGAATCGGTAAGAACGTTATTCTTTACGACCACCGGCGAGACCTCGTTTTTCCAACCCGAAAGGCGGATTATGCGCTGTGCCAGGGTGTTCATATCAAACGGCTTTAAAAAATAGTAGCATACCCCGCCGTCGAGTATCTCTTTTTCAAGGCGGCTGTTATCAAAGCCGGACATCGCCATTACAAGCGGCCTATCCTTCTCTTCGATTTTGTTTATTTCGGCAAGCACGCCTAAAATATCGGCGTTCGGCATAAACACGTCGGCAAGGATAACATCGGGTTTATATTTCTTTACCGCCTCTATAACCTTGAGCCCGTCCTTCGGGCAGACCGTTACCTCCATGCCGTAGCTTTTGAGCGACCGGGCGCAGTTTTGACCCAATTCTGCAGTATCGTCTGCAACAATTACTTTTAATTTCTTTTCCATTTTTATACCTCCAAAGATTTGTTGTATCCATATATTACCATATGTTTCCGCAAATTTCAATAGTAAAATCTATATTTTTTGGATGATTTTTTGCTAATATCGTATCAAAATTCCCATAAATTTACATAATATGCGCAAATTTATGCCCGTTGAAATAAAAAAGTATATTTAAAAAAATGTTTGAATTAACGGAGAAATGTAGTATAATAAAGAAAAACACAGGAGGTAAAAACAATGAAAAAGTTTTTTTCGGAATTTAAAAAATTTGCCCTTAAAGGCAACGTGATGGACATGGCGATAGGCGTTATCATAGGCGCGGCATTCGGCGCTATCGTTACCGCCTTGACCACAAGCTTTATCAACCCGCTTATCAACAGTATCGGCGGCGCCGAGGTCGGCGGAATGATCCGCCTTCCCTGGGTAAACTATGAAGGGCTTGAAGCTGAAGAAATCGCGGCTTTGTCTCTTAACTACGGTGCTTTCATAACAGCGATCATCAACTTCATAATCATCGCGCTGGTGCTTTTCTTACTTATCAAAGCGATGAACAAACTTATGAGCATCGGCAAAAAAGAAGAAGCCCCCGCGGAGCCCACAACCAAAAAGTGCCCGTTCTGCAAGAGCGAGATCGCTATAGACGCAACGCGTTGCCCGCATTGCACTTCCGAAATAAAGGAAGAAGAGGAATAATACTTATAACGAAAAATCGCCGGGTCATCCCGGCGGTTTTTTTATCTGTTCAATAGATAAACACCCATATTAAGATAACCGGCTATTGTTAACCATACCAAATAAGGAATCTGCAAAAGCGCGGCGGGTCTGTAAATCTTACCGAATTCAAGTATCATAAGAAGAACCGCGATCCACATCACCGCAAGGATCACAAACGCCGGCAAATACTGCCTTGCCGAAAAGAAGACCGGCGACCAGATGAAGTTTAAAAACAGCTGAATACCGAAAAGTATATACGCGGTGCTCTTTTCCGCGTAGGTATCGCCGTTGTTCCATATAAGATAAAGCGATACGCCCATAAGGATATAAAGCACCGTCCAGACTATCGGAAAAACTATTCCCGGCGGGGACAGGGGCGGGCGCTCAACGGTTTCGTAAAGGTCCATATCCCCTCTTGTTATAAAAGCCGAAATGCCGCCTGCCGCAAGCGGTATCAAAAGGCTTATTATCAAACGCTTTAAATCGAATTTAACTATCATAAAGATGCCTCCCACGGCTATTTTATGCCGAAAGGAGGCGTTTAATACATATAAAAAAGCGCCCGGCTTATAACCGGGCGCAACAGTTTTGATCAGATCTCAGCAAAATACTTGATAGTGCGAACCATCTGGCTTGTATAGCTGTTTTCGTTATCATACCAGGAAACCACCTGAACCTGATAGGTATCGTCATCGATCTTGGTAACCATCGTCTGGGTCGCGTCAAAGAGCGAACCGTAGGTGATGCCGATAATATCGGAGGATACGAGCTGTTCCTCGGTATAACCGAACGAAGCGCTGGAAGCAGCCTTCATAGCGGCGTTGATGCCCTCAACCGTGATATCCTTGCCCTTAACAACGGCAACAAGAATTGTGGTGGAGCCGGTGGGAACAGGAACACGCTGAGCCGAACCGATAAGCTTACCGTTAAGCTCGGGGATAACAAGACCTATAGCCTTGGCGGCGCCGGTCGAGTTAGGAACTATATTAACAGCGGCGGCACGTGCACGGCGAAGGTCGCCTTTTCTGTGCGGACCGTCAAGCACCATCTGATCGCCTGTGAAAGCGTGAACGGTGGTCATGATACCGCTCTGGATCGGCGCATACTTATTAAGCGCGTTAGCCATAGGAGCGAGGCAGTTGGTGGTGCAGGAAGCGGCGGAAATGATCTTATCCTCTTTTGTAAGAGTATTCTCGTTAACGCTGTAAACGATGGTGGGAAGATCCTTGCCTGCCGGAGCGGAGATAACTACCTTCTTGGCGCCGGCGTCGATATGAGCCTGGCTCTTCTCTTTCGAGCAGTAGAAACCTGTGCACTCGAGGACAACGTCAACACCTATCTCGCCCCAGGGGAGATCGGCGGCGTTCTTTTCCGCATAGATCTTGATTGTTTTGCCGTCAACCGTAATGCTGTCCTCACCGGCTACGACTTTATCGGCGAGAGCATATCTGCCCTGAGCCGAATCGTATTTAAGAAGATGAGCAAGCATCGCCGGGCTTGTAAGATCGTTGATAGCAACTATCTCATAACCTTCGGCACCGAACATCTGGCGAAACGCCAGACGGCCTATACGGCCAAAACCGTTAATTGCAACTTTTACCATAATTAGAAAACCTCCTAATAAAATTACTTTTCCTATTTTAACCTATAAAGGATGATTTTTCAAGATGTTTTGTCTTATATTTAACAAATTATTTAAAAAATAATCATTTCCGCCGCTTTAATACCGTCCACCGCCGCCGAAACGATACCTCCGGCGTATCCCGCGCCCTCGCCGCAAGGAAAAACGCCCTTAAAGCCCGGCGCCTGCATATCTTCCCCGCGAAGTATCCTTACCGGCGAAGAGCTCCGCGTTTCGGGCGCCGAGAGCATCGCCTCGTTATCGGCAAAGCCGGCTATTTTTTTGTCCATTTCGGTTATACCACATTTAAGCGATTCGGTTATAAACGCCGGAAACAGTTTGCCTATATCATAAAGCGAATACCCGGGCTTGACCGTGGGTTTTACCCTGCCGATAGCGTTATCCGTTTTACCGAGAAAATGCCCCACACTGCAGACCGGCACTTTGCCGCCGCAAGCGGCATAAGCCGCCTTTTCGATATTTCTTTGAAACTCGCAGCCGCCGAGAACGTCGCCACCCGGTATATCAGAAGGTTCAACGCCAACGAGCAGCGCGCTGTTTGCATTAAGCCCAGATCGCGCCTTATAACTCATACCGTTGGTAACGATGCCGCCCCGCTCGCTTGATGCGTTTATGACCTCGCCGCCCGGGCACATACAAAAGGTATATACCCCCCTGCCCGAAGGCAGATGGACCGCAAGCTTATAGTCCGCCGCGCCGAGATTCTTATGCCCGGCGTATTCACCGTAAAGCGCACGATCGATATCGCTCTGCAGATGCTCTATCCTCAGCCCTACCGCAAACGGTTTTCTGCACATATCAAAACCGCTTTCGTTTATCATTTTAAAGGTATCGCGCGCCGAATGACCGATACATAAAAACAGATGCCCGGTTTTAATTTCCTCCCCGGAAGCAATAATACCCTCTAAACGTCCGTTTTCGGTAATAAGCCCTTCAAGGCGGGTATTGAACCGAACCTCGCCGCCAAGCCTTATTATTTCATTTCGTATATTCTTTACTACGTTTCTTAAAACGTCGGTCCCGATATGCGGCTTTGCCTCATATAAAATATCGCCGTTCGCCCCGAAGGTCACAAAGGTTTCAAGCACCGCCCTTATGCGGGGGTCTTTGATACCGGTATTAAGCTTACCGTCCGAAAAAGTGCCTGCGCCACCCTCGCCGAACTGGATATTTGAATTATCGTTAAGTCTGCCGCCCGCAAAGAAAGCTTTAACGTCTTTTATTCTGCTGTCAACGTCCGCACCGCGTTCGATAACAAGCGGTCGCAGTCCCGCCCTGGCAAGAGTAAGCGCGGCAAACATACCGGCGGGTCCGAACCCGGCGACTACCGGTCGGTCTTTAAGGACGTTACCCGTCCTTTTGAAGACATACGGCGTGTATTCAAATAGTCTTGCGCCTTTATTTGCCTTTAAAAACGCGGTCTCGTCCTCCGCTTCAATCAAAACCGAACAGCAAAAGCGCGGCTTACTGCCGCGCGCGTCGACCGATTTTTTATAAAGACGCACAGAAACGATAGAGCCTTCCGGCTCTACCGTTTTTGATATTTCCTCTTTTAAATTGTTAAAATCGGTATCAAGCGGCAAAAGAAGATTATCAAGCTTTATCATAACAGCACCCTTTGATTATACTATCCGCCGCACAAAACGCGCTTGAAAAGGCAAAATGCAGATTATATCCTCCGCAATCGCCGTCTATATCCAGTATTTCACCTATAGCGTAAACGTTTTTAAAGCTTTTGCTCATCAAAGTTTGAGGATCAAACGCAGAGGTATCAAGTCCTCCGGCGGTCACCTGCGAATTATCAAACCCGGCGGTCGATATAGCCTTAAACTCAAAGTTTTTTATAATTCCGGCTATCCTCTTAATACCGCTTTCATCAAGCGAAGAGACCGGCTGCGAAAGACCCATTCCCGCCGCTTTGACTATAACCTGACCGAGTCGCTTGTTGAGTAAACCCGAAAGGTATTCGTCAAGATTGCGGTAGAACAATACTTTTTTAAGATCAAAAAGCAGATTCAGAACTTCGTTTATGCTCTTATTTGGCATTAAATCAAGGCGGATCAACTTATACCCGTTTCTCCGTTCGATCTCGCGGGCTATCTGCAAAACAGGCGGTCCCGAAAGTCCGTAATCACAAAAGAGGACCTCACCCACCTCGCTTCTGACCTCATTACCGTCTATCACAAGCGCGGCGGCGGCGTTTACCTTAATTCCTTTAAGCTGGCGTGTAACGGCGTTTTCGGTTTTGACCTGAACTATAGCGGGAGTTGTTTTTACCGTTTTAAAGCCCTTTGATTTTAGTAACCCGAGAGCTTTTCCGTCACATCCGAGCTTGGCGCCGCCCGAATATAACCCCGCCGCAAATATAACGTTTAAGGCGGTAAAATCGCCCGCGGTAGTTTTTAAAACGTTGCCTTTTTCGCCGAAGCGAACGTCAGTAACTTCACACTCGGTAAATATATCAACGCCAAGCGCCGAGGCGGAAAAGCGCAACGCGTCAACGACCGAGGACGCCTGAAGCGACAACGGATACATCCTGCCGGTATCATCCGCAAAAAGCGGAACACCCAGCGAAAAGAAAAAGTCTTTTATTGCGCCGTTGCCGTATTTTTTTAAAGCATATAAAGCAAAGGCGGGGTCTTCACCGTGATAGTGAGAGATCGCCTCATCGGTATTTGTTATGTTGCATCTGCCGTTGCCTGTGGTAATAAGCTTTTTACCCACCCTGTTAAGACGCTCGAGTATAGCGACCGAGATGCCGTTGTTTTTTTGCTTTATATAAACCGCGGCGGCAAGACCCGAGGCGCCGCCGCCGATTATACAAACGTCATACGTTCTGTTCATATCAGTCAAGATCGCTTTCAAGAGAAGTCTCGCGGAATCTGCCCGCGCGCGAGGGGCGCTGACCGTCAAGATATAAATGGCTTACGTCGCCGTAACGGTTGCACCTGAAATAGGCAATGCCTTCTTCCCTTTCCTCGGTGGTAAGCCGCGTAATACCGGTTGGCGGGCATATGGTCCCCTGCCATAAAAGCACCGGCGATATACCGAGCAGGTGCGAAAGAATCGCGCACATTACGCCGAAATGGCAAACAAGGACAATGGTTTTGCGGTTAGGCATCATCGCGCGGTAGCAGTTGCCAAAGCGAACGTATCCGTAGGATTCCAACAGTCCGTCTATACCGGCACAAACCGTTTTATATACCTCATAGGCGTTTCCGGTTTTCATAATATCGGTCTCATGCCATTTATCCTTATCGTAAAACTCGGGAATGCCCGTCCAAAGCCGGGGATTAAAATCCCACGGAACGTGCACCGCGCCGTTATCCGGATCGACTACGCACTCGGGGAACTCGTGAAGCCAATCAAGTATCTGCGCGCGCTGACCGGTAGCGCTTAAAGCCGGCGCCGCAGTATCGCGAGCCCTGCCCATAGGTGAACAGTAGAACCTTTCTATCCGTATATTCTTAAGAAATTTTGCAAGGGCTATCGCCTCGTCCATACCCTTCGGCGTAAGCGTATCGTTTACGTAATCGGGGTCGCCGTGGCGTATAATAATTATCTGCATATAATCACCAAACTGATATTACCATAACGTTTACGAAAAATCAAGGGTTTGAGCGCACGGAAGACTAAAGAATTATACCCGACCGCTCAGCATATTTTTATAAAGGCATAGGTGTTGCTATTTTAAATCGGCGGAGTGGATATTATGAGGAATAACGATATACTTAAAAGATTCGGACACAGACTTATAGCTCTGCTTGTTATCTGCATTATCGCAAGTATCGGTTTTGTGAAAAAAGCGGTCGTATCCACCGCGTCGACACATCCCGTTATGCTTAAAACAGTTATCCTCGATCCCGGGCACGGCGGATTTGACGGCGGCGCCAGCTCTGCCGACGGCACCCTCGAAAAGGATATAAACCTTTTAATAGCGTTAAAGCTTAAGGATTTCCTGGTTTTTTCGGGGTATGACGTAGTCATGACCCGCACCGAGGATACCGGCACAGAGGATAACAGCGAAGCAGCTATCGCCTCGCGCAAAAAAAGCGACCTAAAAAACCGCCTTTCTCTTATGCAAAACGCGGTGGACGCCATATACGTAAGCATCCACCTCAATAAGTTCACCACCTCCGCCGCAAGCGGGACCCAGGTGTTTTATACCCCTAATTTTGAAAGCGCAAAAGCACTCGGCGAGTGTATACAAAAAAGCGTTGTTTCACTGCTTCAACCCGAAAACCGCAGAGTGATAAAGCGCGGAACCGACAGCACCTATCTGCTTAAAAACGCCACCGTTCCCGCGGTGATAGTGGAATGCGGCTTTTTAAGCAATAAGGGCGACCTTGAAAAGCTCAAGGATGAAAGCTATCAGAGCAAACTTGCGTTCTGCATTGCTTCGGGCATAAACGAATATTTTAAATGCGACAGCTGACGGCATTATTCTTATTTACAGTCAATAATGCGAAAACGCAAAAACGGAGAGCACGCTCTCCGTTTTTTTGTTTACAGTTTGTATTCCATACCGAGCATTTTGTATTTTGCACCGGCAAGGGCGTTATAAGGGAGTTTTTCCCAAACACTTTCCCCCACCGCTTTTTCGATCGCCGCAAGGTTTTCGGGCGTATCTGTAATTCCGGGAATAAGCGGAGTTCTTATAATATGCGGCTTGCCGGACGCTTTTAAGTAACTGAAGTTTTCTAGAATCAAAGCGTTATCAACGCCGGTGTATTTTTTATGAAGCGCGCCGTTATAAAGCTTTATATCCATTATTACAAAATCAAGCTTATCGATAACGCTTCCAAAAATCTCACTTTTTGCGTATCCGCTTGTTTCAATACAAAGGTTATACCCCGAAAGCTCATTAATAAGGTCAAGCAGAAAATCGGGTTGGAAGAGCGGCTCGCCGCCCGAAAAGGTAAACCCGCCGAAGGTATCGCCCAAAACCGCCGCAGATTTTTTAAGCTCTGCCGCCAGGGCTTTTGCCTCTACCCTTCGCCCCGCTATTTCAAGGCAGTTTTCGGGGCAAATATGAACGCATCTGCCAAACGGTTTGCACTCTTCGTGAGCGCAGGGCTTAAAGCACAGCCCGCACCGGCGGCACTTGTTTTCCTTGAACATAAGCTGCGGCGCGGCGCTTAAACCTTCGGGATTATGGCACCACAGGCACCGGAGCGGGCACCCCTTTAAGAATACCGTTGTTCTGATTCCCGGTCCGTCGTGCACAGCCATTTCCTTTATATCAAAAACCGTCCCCGTCATACTCTGTATGCCTGCCGCGCCATAACGTGATCCTGATATTCCTTATCAAGCTCAACGAAATAAGCGCTCCAACCCCAG
Organism: Clostridia bacterium; assembly: GCA_017554405.1. Taxonomy (GTDB): domain Bacteria; phylum Bacillota; class Clostridia; order Oscillospirales; family Acutalibacteraceae; genus UBA737. The sequence goes on from JAFZIK010000059.1 coordinate 11,120, forward strand.
ATGCGAACGACAAGCTGTTTATGATTCTCAGGATGTATCTGCGCATCCTTCATTTGCTCAAGGTTTACCGTGTTGAGCTGAAGCTGGTGACCGCCGCGGTCTATAAACGACTTAACAAGCGCGCCAACCTTTACTATGCCGTCATCATCGGCAAATAAACTTTGATGAAATTCAAGGGTAAGCGGTCCGCCGTTTATCGCGCGCGAAAAATGCTGTTTTGTCATAGAAGCAATAACCGAAACCGGTCCGTTTACCTCAGCGAATAAGCTTATTGAAAAGTTGGTCCCGAAGGGCTCTTTATCGCGGCGACCGTCAGGAGAAGCGCCAATCTCGTTTGCGTGCCAGAGATAATACATTGCACTGCCGGTGCCCGCGCGGTAAACGCCGCCGCGGCAGTTTATCTTACCCTCTAGCGAATCGGCAAACGCGTCAAGAAGCCGTGTTGCAATGCTATCAACAAAATCATCGTTGTTGCCGAGCTTCGGCGATTCATATCTTAACTTATGCAAAAGCTCCGGTGAGTTTTCAAAGTTTTCGTCTACCGCCTTAATATAATCGGCTTTGTCTATGCTCTTTTCTTCGTAAACGTATTTTTTGATTGCCGCGAGACTGTCGGCGGCGGTGGCAATGCCGGTGCCGTGGATACCGAAATTGTTATATTTGCCGCCGTTATAGATATCGCAGTCCATAAGCACGTTCATAAAGGGTGACGGAACAAACCAAAGGTCCTTGATATTCTCGTGGATCTTTTTCGTTTCCTTTGCGATCTCGTTTTTTACCGCTTCAAAGAAATCCTCATATGTTTCGCTTGATATTAGGTTGTTATGAAACGCCGTATCAACCGCTTTGGGGTAGGACATAGCGGCGATATTGGCAACGTCCGCCCCAACGTTCGGGATAATGAATTCCCAGCACGCCGCAACCGTATAGTTGACCGCGTCGTTATGCTCATATCCTAAGCTTTCAAGCGCCGGGATAACTATATCGTCATTTGAATACTGCGGGAAACCGAGCCCCGCCTTGGTAAGCTTGGTTGCCTCGGTATAGCGATCCGCCGGGGTATTTTTGCAAACGCGCAGGTTTATTTTAGGATCGATAAGTTTATTGTTGCAGGATGCCTTAAGGCAAAGCTCCGAAAGCAGATTGAAAACTTCGTTGCCCTCTTCGTCCATGCCGCCGAGCATCATACTCTGCCCGTTATCGCCCTGCTGAACGCCAACGTAAATATCGCTGTCCTTATTAAACGAAAGGAAGAAATCTTCAAGCAATTCGAGCGCGGTCTCTTCGGTATAAATGCCGGATTCGATATCGGCTTTAAGGTATTTATACATATATTTATCAAAACGCCCTACCGTATTGTGATAATTGCCCTCGAGCCAAAGCGCGTAATGAAGAATACGGAAGAACTGCAGCGCCTCGCGGAAGTTGCGCGCGGGATAACGCGGAACCTGCGTTAAAACCTCAACGATATCGTCCCTGCCCTGCTTTTTCGCCTCGGCAAGATAGCGGTCGGATAAAGATATTATATTATCAATGGCGCGCTTGCCGTATTCATCGGCGCTTTCGCGCTTTTTTAAAAGTCCCGCGGCTATCGTATCGTAATAGTTCGGAGAAAGGTTAGACATATATCCGAGCTCGTGGATATAGTGCCTGCTCTTTATTTCTTTCCATTCGGATTCGGTGAATATCTCAGGCAGATTTGCAACCGTGCGCATAAATACAATTTTTTCACAGGGAAGTATTACCGGCGTTTCCTCGCGGCATACGCGCTCGAAGCGGTCCGCCATACGCTCTGCCGGAGAAAGCCATTTCTTTGCATATTCGTTTGCAAGGTCCCACTCCACCTTATGGCGGTATTTATGGTGTTCCTTGTTTACTATTGTTCTGTAAAGCTTTGTCGTATTAAGCATACTATCACCCTCCGATGATATTATATTGCAAAAAGTTGACTTTTTCTCGCAATATGTTATAATATAGTGGCAATAAATTATCCTGCGAGGTGATTATATGGTATTTCACCAACCGCATAATTCAATGGGCAATTATAACTATAACGCCCGCGTTTATACCGAGGAGATCTGGCAGCATCATTTTCATAAGAATCTTGAGCTTATCTGCGTTTTATCGGGCGAGGTAAGGTGCGAGGTAACAAACCGCAAATACCTGCTTAAAAGCGGCGATTTCGGGCTTTGCCTGCCCTACGACGTTCACGCCTACACACCGGGTAAAAACACAAAATACTACGTTTGCGTTTTTTCGGCGGATTACGTTCGCCTGTTTGAAAAACAGATAAAGGGCAAAAACGCGAACGGCTTTGTTTTCACGCCGTCGGAGAGTATCAAAGATTATCTCTATACAAATCTCATAAACAGCGAGTCACCTTCCGTTTATACCCTCAAATCCTGTTTATACGCGGTATGCGGCGAGTTTTTGAAAAACGTTACACTGTCCGATAATAAGGACAGAAAACAGTCTATAATAGCTATAACGGAATATCTCGAAAAGAATCACACGCACGATATAGGGCTTAAAAACATTGCCGAGCTTCTCGGATACGATTATAATTACGTTTCGCGGTATTTTCACTCGGTTTTCGATATGTCCTTTGCCGAGCTTCTCGGCGCTTACCGCCTTGAAACGGCAATAAAGCTTATGGATGAAACCGATAAAAAAATCGCGGATATAGCCTTTGAAAGCGGATTCGGCAGCGTTCGCACCTTTAATTACACCTTTAAAAAGCATTTCGGCATAAGCCCGAAGGAATACCGCAAAAACACCTGAGGAGGAAAAACCATGGCTACAAAATCAAAAACGGTTTACGTATGTAACGAGTGCGGCTTTGAGAGCGTAAAATGGCTCGGGCAATGCCCGGAGTGTCGCGCATGGAACACTTTAGAGGAACACCTGATAGCCCCCGCCGCAAAGGCTTCCCCGCGGCAAACCGCGGCTTTTCAAATAACCGCCGCAAAAAATCTAAGTCAGGTAAGCGCCCTTTCGGAACAGCGTTTTAAAACGGGGATATCCGAGCTTGACCGAGTGCTCGGCGGCGGAATAGTAAAGGGCTCTGTAGTGCTTATAAGCGGCGACCCCGGCATCGGCAAATCGACCATCCTTCTTCAGCTTTGCGAAGCGTTTCGCGATTCGCTCAACATTCTTTACGTTTCGGGCGAGGAATCCGCTGTTCAGATAAAGCTAAGAGCTGACCGTCTTAACGTTTCGGGTGAAAACGTTACGGTGATAACCGAAACCGATACGCTGGCGGTATCCGAATACATAACCGCAAACAAGCCCGATCTTGTTATTATCGATTCGATACAGACTATGCATATCGATGAGATCGCCTCCTCGGCGGGAAGCGTTGTGCAGGTCCGAGAATCCACAAGCATACTGCTTAAAGCGGGCAAATCGCTAAATATCCCGATATTTATTGTCGGACACGTTAACAAGGGCGGCGAGATAGCCGGACCTAAGGTGCTTGAACATATCGTTGATACCGTTTTATACTTTGAGGGCGAAAGAAATCAATCCTACAGAATACTGCGGGCGATCAAAAACCGTTTCGGCTCAACAAACGAGATCGGCGTCTTTGAAATGCGCGAAAACGGTCTTTTTGAGGTGGATAACCCCTCGGCTATTATGCTATCGGGCAGGATAAGCGAAGTTTCTGGCGGTGCCATAACCTGCATGATAGAAGGAACAAGACCGATATTATCCGAAGTTCAGGCGCTTGTTACCACTACCGGCTTCGGCAACCCACGCCGAATGGCAAACGGGTTTGACTATAACCGGCTTAATATGCTGTTGGCGATACTCGAAAAGCGGCAGGGACTATATTTTTCGAATCTCGATACCTATTTAAACGTTGTTGGCGGCATACACCTTACCGAACCCGCCGCCGACCTCGCGGTTTGCATGGCGCTTGTATCGGGTCTCCGCGATATACCGATAAGCGAAAAATGCATAGCCTTCGGCGAGGTCGGACTTTCGGGCGAAATACGCGCAGTTCAGCGCGCCGAAGCGAGAGTCGCCGAAGCGGCGCGGCTCGGCTTTACCGAATGCATACTTCCGAAAGCCACCTTAAAGCATATAACAAAGACGCCTGCCGGCATAACCCTCATAGGCGTTAAAAACATAAAAGAAGCGATCGATACGATACGGTGATAAATCTTAAGCCCCGTCCTGCAGGACGGGGCTTAAATCTTATCTGTCATATTTACTGAACGATTCGCTTAACTCTTTGCAATCGTCGCCGGCAAGGAACATTTTTATCATTTCATAGTATCTTTCGTGGGTGCGCCAGCCCTGATCAACCGAGCCGGTGCCCTGATCTATGATTTTTGCATCGGGATGTTTTTCGCGCAGAATCGCCCGTTGATCCGCCGGAATGGGCGTATGCTCAAACCACACGCGTTCAAGAAGCGGCAGATCGTAAAGCGGCGAAATATCCTTAACGTAATAAAGATAACTTACGTTTGCGTCAACAAGCTCTTTGCAGGAAGCCAGGGGCGAAAGATCGCAAAGTTTATAACTGTTAACAAACAGTTCTATATAATGCAGGTGTTTCATTTTTGCAACCGGAGTAAGGTCGGACACCTGATTATCGGCAAGTATTAAAATACGAAGCTCCGGCAGATAATCTCCAAGCACCGAAATATCGGTTATCGCCTGGTGACCGAGATCGAGCGCTTTAAGATCGGTGCAGTATTTAAGCACCTGTATATCCTCGGTTGTAAGGCGGGTGTAATCATACGTATATATAAGCACCGAGAACGCCACCGCATCGGTTTTAAGCGACCACTTGCCCATATGAATGCGCCATACTACCTTTACGCCGGGCAGATCCTCGCGAAGCGCCGCCATTTCCTCGTTTGTTGCGCCGCAATCCGACATATCGAGACGCTTAAGTTTTTTAAACAAAGGGGCGTAACTGCGCATAAGATTGGGCGTTGCCTCCTTATTGCCCGAGAGATCCAACTCGGTAATACCCGAATCGTAGACCTCGCCTAAAAGGGTGATCTCAAAGCCGAAATACACATCGGGGAAAGCACGTGCCAGTTCGATTTGTTGCTCGGTCGTGATTGCGTTTCCGTGAAGGTCCACCGATTCAACCAGCGGCAATTTTAAAAGTGCATCGGTAAGCTCGCCTGTATCGGTTATGCCTTTGTTTTTAAGATCAAGTGAAGTTGCTTCGGTGGTAACCGTTTCACCGTAAAGCGTAACGCTGCATTTATAATCGATATCCACGCCGGGGAATGCCGCCAAGAGGCGGTCCTTTTCTTCATACGGCACCAAAAAATCACCGAGTTGAAGCTTTTTTAAATGGCGAAACTCCGAAAGGTTATTTATAATTTCATCGACCGAAGCTATATTTTCACCGGTCAGGTCTAACTCGGCGGAATCGATACGAACGACCATACTGTAAAGCTCCACCGTGCGGGTCAGATAAAAATGCAAAACTACCGCCGCCGCAATTATAAGGAGGATTGCGGCAAGCCCGATAATCAATACCTTTTTCATAACTCTTATCCGGCGGTGTTTATGATCGCCTTGCGCGGGCAGGCTTCGGCGCACTTGCCGCACGCCGTGCAGATACCGTAATCAATGACCGCTACGTTATCTATAACCTTGATCGCTCCCGCTTCACAGGTGCGCTCGCACTTGCCGCAGGCGATACAGGAAACGTCACAGGCCTTAACTACCGCAGGGCCTTTTTTCTTGTTGGAGCAGTTCACTCTGATCTTTGTGCCCTTAGGTATCAGCGATATAAGCGATTTAGGGCAGGCTTTAGCGCATTTGCCGCAGGCAACGCAAAGGTCCTCGCAGATCACGGGTTTACCGTTTTCAAGCGTTATGCCGCCAAATTCGCAGGCGCGCATACAGTCACCGTAGCCGAGGCATCCGAACTCGCACGCGAGCGGACCGCCGCCGGCAAGCAACGCCGCCGCGCAGGTTTTAAAGCCGGTATACTCAAAGTTGCGCTTGACCGCGTCCGGTGCGCCTCCGCAGGCTATAAAAGCGATCTTTTGCACCGCTTCTACCTCGACGCCCAAAACCTCACCGAGCGCCTTTGCGGTGTTCTCACCGCCCGGAGCGCATTTGTTTGGCTCCGCTTCTCCGGCGGCAAGCGCGGCGGCATAGCCGTCACACCCGCTGAATCCGCAGGCGCCGCAATTTGCACCCGGAAGGCATTCTCTTATCTTTGCTTGTTTTTCATCGACCGGAACGCTCATAAATCTATCGGCAAAGGAAAGCCCGAGCCCGAGCAATATTCCGGTAACCAAAACTATTATTACAGGTATAATGATTTCCAAAGCTTAACCCCCTATCCCGGCAAAACCGAGGAATGAAAGCGAAACGAGCGCCGCCGCGATAAGCGTTATCGGCAATCCCTTCAAAAACTCGGGAACGTCCGCCTCGTCCACCTTCTGGCGCACTCCCGCGAAAAGCACCATTGCAAGCATAAAGCCAAGCCCTGCGGCAAGCGCGTTAAAGAGCGACGATACGAAATCAAGCTCATTCTGTATATTAAGCATAGTTACGCCGAGAACGGCGCAGTTTGTTGTTATAAGCGGCAGATATATGCCCAGCGCGTTATAGATCGGCTTAATGAACTTTTTAAGCACCATTTCTATAAGCTGAACGAGCGCCGCTATAACGAGAATGAAAACTACCGTTTCAAGATAGGTGTAATTCGGATAAAGCAAATAAGTGTAGATCGGATAGGTTACGGCGGTCGCCGCCACCATAACGAGCGTTACCGCAACGCTCATTGAAAATGCGGTGTTCAGTTTTTTGGATACGCCGAGGAAGGGACAAATACCCAAAAACTTTGAAAGCACCATGCTGTTAGTAAGTATTCCGGCAAGAAGTATCGAACAAATAAGAGTTATTTTATTCATTTTCCGCTACCTCCCCGCTTTCAGGATTTTGCATCTTTGAGCAGATCCCTTTTGAAGGACAGCTTTCGCAGCCTAAATGCTCTACCGGCTTTTTGCCCTGCTTTTTGGCAATGGCGTTTGAGGCGGCAACCAGGATACCGAACACGAAAAAGCCGCCCGGAGGAAGAAGAAATACTATCATCGGATTTATGAAATTCGAGGTTACCGGGAACGAAAACACGGTGCCGGCGCCCAAAATTTCGCGTATTGCGCCCATTACCGTTATAACCGCGGTAAAGCCGAGCCCCATACCGAGGCCGTCAAGCAAACTCGGTAAAACCGGGTTTTTCGAGGCAAACGCCTCCGCACGACCGAGTATTATGCAGTTAACAACGATAAGCGGCAGATAAATGCCGAGCGCGGCGTCGAGTGACGGTGTAAATGCCTTAACGAGCATCTGCACAACGCTTACAAATCCGGCGATTATGGTTATAAACGCGGGTATTCTTACCTTATCGGGTATAACGTTGCGAAGCGCCGCGATAACAACGTTCGAGCAAACAAGCACGAGCGTTGCCGCAAGCCCCATACCGATACCGTTTATCGCCGCCGTTGTAATGGCAAGCGTGGGACAGGTGCCGAGCACTAAACGGAGAGTCGGGTTTTCTTTGAGCAAACCGTTTGTAAATATACTGAGATTCTTACTCTTCACTTGTCTCACCTGCCTCTTTGTCAATGATTTCATCCGCACAATCCAAAGCTTCATTTACCGCTTTTGTAACTGCGCGGGAAGTTATTGTTGCGCCGGTAACGGCGTCAATTTCATTTTTGTCACTATTCGCGCCGGATTTTACGACCGTAATGCCGTTTCTCTTACCCGCAAACTGGCCGTAAAATCCTTCTTTTGCAGAGTTCTGACCAAGTCCGGGAGTTTCGCTTGATACGTCGAGTATCTCCACGGCTTTAATTGTTTTATCGGGCAAAACAGCCGTCATGACCCTTACTTCGCCGCCGTAGCCGTTAGCGGCGGTTATAAATATATAACCTGCTACCTCGCCGCCGCTTACTGCTTTGTAATACGTTACTTCCTTACCGTCTATTTCAATTACAGCATCGGTATAGGTCTCTGCTTCAAGCACGCGCGACATGGCTTTTTTTGTGTTTTCATTGCTTATCTCTGCGATTTTATCCTTGGTTACGGCGTTGGTTACGCTTAGTGCCAACGAAACTATAAGACATATCGCCGCCAAAACAAAGGTTGGATAAAGAAATTTAAGTGTTTTACGCATCCTTCTTTACCTCCTTTATATATCCAAAGGGTCTGCCGAAGGGTATTCTGTTTATAAGCGGCGTAACGATATTCATAAGGAGTATCGAATAGGATACGCCCTCGGGCAGCGAACCGAAATAACGGATAACAAAGGTTATCGCGCCGCATCCGATACCGAATATGAGTTTGCCGAGGTTTGCCGTAGGGCTCGTAACGTAATCGGTAGCCATAAATATCGCACCGAGCATAAGCCCGCCGGAAAGTATGTATTTAAGCGTGTATTCGCCTATATCCGCCTTGCCGGTAAAGAGCGCTGCAAGCGCGGCAAAAAGAGCGACCGTGCCGATAAATGAAAGCGGTATTATCGGGTTTATAACACGCCTTATAATCAGATAAAGCCCGCCGAACAAAAGCAAAAACACGCTGGTTTCGCCGATACACCCCGCATGTGTGCCGAAAAACAGATCGTTTAACGAGAATCCGCCGATATCCGCAAGCGGAGTTGCTGAGGTTACCACATCCGAAGTCGGCTCTGAAAACACCGTCATAAACGACGGGAAGGATACAAGCAGTATTACCCTTGCCGAAAGCGCGGGATTAACAAAGTTATAACCTAAACCGCCGAACATCTGCTTAACAACGATTATTGCCGCAACGCTGCCTATAGCCGCGATCCACAGCGGAGTTCTGGGGCTTAGATTCATACCGAGCAGCAAGCCGGTAAGCGCCGCCGAAAAATCCGTTACCGTTTGCGGTTTTTTAAGAATAAGATTCCAAAGACACTCGGCAAGCACCGCGGCAGCCACCGTGGTAAGGAGCACGAGCGCCGCTTTGTATCCGAACATAATGCAACCGTATACCGCGGCGGGCATAAGCGCCAATATAACGTCGAACATTATTCCTGCCGTGCTGTCCTCATGCCTTATGTGCGGCGATGAAGCGGCTTTAAATAATTTGCTCATTTTTTCTGCCTCCTTAACTCACCCTTGGCTATGCGCATGACCTCTGTAAGCGGTCGCTTTGCCGGGCATATATAGGAACAACTGCCGCACTCTATGCAATAATTTATGTTAAGTTCTTTATAAGCTTCCGTATCGCCTTTGCGGTATGCGGTCTCGACCCTCGCCGGGGTAAGATGCATCGGGCATGTCCTTTGGCATCTGCCGCACCTGATACACGCGGTTTGATGGATATTTGCCGTGCTCTGCCCCATGGCAAGTATGGCGTTTGAACGCTTTTCGATAACCGCTTCCGGTGAAGATACCGGCTGACCCATCATAGGACCGCCCATTATTATACGCTCAACGTTATCGGTATCAACGCCCATATGCTCTAAAACGTAACCTATCGGGGTCCCTATAGGCACAAGCAGGTTTTTAGGCTCGGTCACCGCCGTTCCGTCAACCGTGATACGCTTGGAAACAAGCGGCATACCGGTTGATATAAAGCGATAGAGCGTGGCAAGACTTGTAACGTTCATAACGATACAGCCAACGTCGCTCGGCAGTTTTCCGAGCGGCACCTTTCTGCCGGTCGCCGAATAAATAATGACCTTTTCGGCACCCTGCGGATAGGTTGAGGGCAGTTTCATAAGCTTTACGGTATCCTCAACGTCCTGCTTGTTTGCCGCGACCTCCATAAGTTTCTCAATCGCCTTCGGCTTATTGTTCTCAACGCAGATGATCACCTTTTGAAGCTTAAGTTTATCTCTTAAAAGGTAGGTGGCGGCTATGATACCGTCAACGTTCTCTATGCACTCCCGGTAGTCCGAGGTGATATACGGCTCACATTCCGCGGCGTTTATAATAAGCGTATCGATAGCGGAATCCTTTGAGGGCGAAAGCTTAACGTGCGCCGGAAAACCCGCGCCGCCAAGACCCACAAGGCCGCATCTTTTTGCCGCCTCGGCAAGATCTGCCGCTTTTCTGATCCTAAACGGTTTAAGATCGGGATCGGGGGTCATTTCCCCATCCGATTCTATTTCAATGCATTTTACCGGTGAGGAGCCGTTTAATACCTTATCGATCACTCCGTTGACCGTTCCCGAAACGCTCGAGTGTATAGGCGCGGAAATATAGCCCGCCTCTTCACCGATAACGGTGCCGACATAGACCTTATCGCCTTTATTAACGATCGGGTTTGCCGGCGCGCCGATATGCTGGGAAAGCGGTATATAGACCTTTGGCGGCGGCGGCAGTATTTCGGTTTCACATTCCGCCGAGTTTTTATAGTGCGGCAGATGCGCTCCGCCGTGTATGCGTTTTACCGGATGTAAAGCGCGTTCCTTAGTGCTCATTTTTACCCTCCAAGCCAAAATTTATCAGTCTATATTATACAACTACAAAAATAATAATACAAGTGAAAACAAAAAATAGATTAACAAGTTTTTAACAATCTTTTTAATAAGGCGGTTCTTGCGGCGAAAATGAAAATTCCCGGGATAAGGTCTCTGCCTTATCCCGGGAAAATCAAATGCTATCAGTCTTTTCTATACTTCTTGCGGGGAGTATAGCTTGTATGGAGCGCATGATGCGCTTTAGGACCGCCGATGCCGTCAAACCACTCACTGTAGATCATCTTTATAGCAGGTGATTCGTGGGACATACGAAGCGGCATTTCCTTATCCTGATCGTAGAGCGCCTTAGCCCTTACCGCCTTAAGATCCACTGTATCGCGGATATACTGCGGTTGGATAGGCTGACCGCCGCCGTTTACGCAGCCGCCGGGACAACCCATGATCTCGATAAAGCCCCAACCCTCGGGATTGCCGGCTTTAAGCTGATCCATAACGTATTTAGCACCGGACGCGCTTGAGGTAACGGCGATCTTAAGATCGATGCCGCCAACGTTAACGGTGGTCTGCTTAAGACCCTGAGTTCCGCGGACCGCTTCAAGCTCGATCGGCTCGGTAGCGCCGTTGAGCCAAGCGTTGGCAGTGCGGACAGCCGCCTCCATAACGCCGCCGGTAGCGCCGAATATTACAGCCGCGCCGGTATCTTCGCTAAGCGGATTATCAAAGTCTTCATCAGGCAGATTCTTGAAATCAAGACCCGCACGGTCGATCATCATACCGAGTTCGCGCGTAGTGATAGCGATATCAACGTCCGGAACACCCGCCGCAGACTGATCATCTCTGCCGATTTCAAATTTCTTTGCGGTGCAGGGCATAACAGATACGGAAACGATGTTCTTAGGATCAACGCCGTTCTTCTCTGCCCAATAGGTCTTGATGACCGCGCCGGTCATCTGCTGCGGAGACTTGCAGGTCGAAAGGTGCGGAAGCAGATCGGGATAATAGAATTCGCAGAATTTTACCCAACCGGGCGAGCAGGAGGTTATCATCGGAAGAACGCCGCCGTTCTTTACACGCTCAACAAGCTCGTTTGCCTCTTCAACTATTGTAAGATCGGCGCCGAAATCGGTATCGAACACGCGATGAAATCCCATACGGCGAAGAGCCGCCGCCATTTTGCCCTCAACGTTGGTGCCGATAGGCATACCGAAGCACTCGCCAAGCTGAGCGCGAACACTCGGAGCGGTCTGAACGATGACCTTCTTTTCGGGATCGGCAAGAGCCGCCCAGATCTTATCGGTATCGTCCCTTACGGTAAGCGCGCCGGTAGGACATACAACGGTGCACTGACCGCAGGAAATACAAGGTGTGTTATTAAGAGAAAGATTGAACGCCTGACCGATGTTGGTATCGATGCCGCGGTCATTCGCGCCGATAACGCCGACATACTGCTCGCGGCAGGCGGCAACGCAACGGCGGCAAAGGATACATTTATTGTTATCCCTTACGAGGTGCGGTGTCGAATAATCAAGCTCGTAATGCGGCTTGAAGCCATCAAACGCGCTATCCTCAACGCCGTAGTCGCGGCAGAGCTTCTGAAGCTCGCAGTTGGTTGAACGCGCGCAGGAGAGGCACTTTTTATCGTGGGTGGAAAGTATAAGTTCAAGGGTGGTCTTTCTCGACTTCTGGATCTTTTCGGTGTTGGTAAGGACCACCATACCCTCGCTTGCGGGGTAAACACAGGCGGTGACCATCCTGAATCCCCTGCCCTCGTTTGCTTCAACAACGCAGATACGGCAAGCGCCGATCTCGTTTTTATCCTTCATAAAGCAAAGGGTGGGTATTTCAACGCCTGCTTTTCTTGCGGCTTCCAATATAGTGGAGCCCTTGGGCACGCTTACTGCGATACCGTTTATAGTTAAATTTATCATATCCATTATTCTCGGCTCCTTTCTTACTGTTTGCTTATTGCGCCGAACTTACAGTTCGCCATACATACGCCGCACTTGATACATTTGCTCGGATCGATCTCATAAGACGGAAGCTTATGACCTTCGGCTACGTAATCGGTCTTGTGAATGGTGGAAACGGGGCAATTCTTAGCGCAAACGCCGCAACCGATACATTTATCTTTATCAATGGTAAACGTGAGAAGGTCTTTACAAACGCCCGCCGGGCACTTTTTATCAACAACGTGAGCAATATACTCTTCACGGAAGAACCTGAGCGTTGCGAGAACGGGGTTCGGCGCCGTCTGACCGAGGCCGCAAGCCGAATTCGCTTTAACGTAGAGGCATAACTCTTCGAGTTTATCAAGATCCTCAAGAGTTCCCTTGCCGCTCGTGATCTTATCGAGCATTTCAAGCATTCTCTTGGTGCCTACGCGGCAGGGTGTGCACTTACCGCAGGATTCATCAACCGTAAACTCAAGGAAAAATTTAGCCATATCGACCATACAGTTATCTTCGTCCATAACTATAAGTCCGCCCGAGCCCATCATACAGCCGATAGCGATAAGGTTATCGTAATCGACCTCGGTTTCGATAAGCTTTGCCGGGATACAACCGCCGGATGGTCCGCCGGTCTGCGCCGCCTTAAACTTCTTGCCCTTGGGTATGCCGCCGCCGATCTTATCGATTATATCGTGGAGAGTAGTGCCCATCGGTATTTCAACAAGTCCGGTATTGTTTATCTTGCCGCCGAGCGCGAACACCTTGGTGCCCTTTGACTTCTCGGTGCCCATTGAGGCAAACCAATCGGCGCCCTTAAGGATGATCTGAGGAACGTTAGCGAAGGTCTCAACGTTGTTTTCAATGGTAGGCTTGCCGAAAAGTCCCTTAACTGCCGGGAAAGGCGGACGGGGCTTGGGCTCGCCGCGGTTGCCCTCGATAGAGGTCATAAGCGCGGTTTCCTCGCCGCAAACGAACGCGCCGGCGCCAAGGCGGATATAAAGCTCGAACTCAAAACCGGAGCCGAAGATATCCTTGCCTAAAAGTCCGTATTCATGAGCCTGATCGATCGCCTTCTGGAGATGGTCTACGGCTATAGGATACTCGGCGCGAACGTAAACGTAACCCTTGGTTGCGCCTATCGCGTAGCCGGCGATGGTCATGGCTTCGATTATACAATGGGGATCGCCCTCAAGAACCGAACGGTCCATAAACGCGCCCGGGTCGCCTTCATCGGCGTTGCAAACAACGTATTTCTGATCGGCTTTGTTGGGAGCGCAGAGCGACCACTTAACGCCGGTCGGGAAACCGCCGCCGCCGCGACCGCGAAGGCCGGACTTTTTGATTTCTTCTATAACCTGCTCGGGTGACATTTCGGTAAGGACCTTGCCGAGCGCGGCATAGCCGTCCATAGCGATATATTCTTCGATGTTTTCGGGATCGATAAGACCGCAGTTACGGAGAACAACACGCCTTTGCGGTTTATAGAAAGCAGTTTCCTTAAGAGCTACCTTTTCGCCCTTTTCGTTTGAAAGCAGGAAATCCTCAACTATCTTGCCGCCCTTTAAGTGCTCTTCGATCACGCGCTGCGCCTTTTCGGCGTTCATCTTAACGTAGGTGACCTTGTCCTTACCCGGCTCGAAAACCTCGACTACCGGCTCATACTGGCATATACCCACGCATCCGGTCTTGGAAACCTTAACGCTTGAAAGGCCTGCCTTTTTAACGCCCTCAACAAGGGCTTCAAGAACGGGTGTAGCACCGGCAGCTATACCGCAGGTAGCCATACCTACCACAACGCGGGTCTCATTTTTACCCTCGGGAGGAAGCACGGTATCTTTCACCCTGTCTTTAATTGCTTTTAACTCAGCCAATGATTTCATATTCTTCACTCCCCTTTATCAGTCTTTATACTTCTCGAGTATGGTATCGATATCGTCAACAGTAAGACGGCCGTAAACCTCATCGTTAACGGTCATGACCGGGGCAAGACCGCAGGCGCCTATGCAGCGGCAGGCGTTAAGGGAGAACTTACCGTCCGGCGTGCACTCATCAGCGCCGATGCCGAGTTTCTCGCTCAACTTCTCGAATATCGGACCGGAGCCCTTAACGTAGCAAGCGGTCCCGAGGCAAACGGATATGTTATACTTGCCCTTGGGAGAGAGTGAAAACTGGGCGTAGAAGGTGGCAACGCCGTAGATCTTCTCGAGCGGGACCTCCATACCCTCGGATATCATCTCCTGCACCTCAAAGGGCAGATATCCGTAGATATCCTGCGCTTTTTGCATTACAACCATCAGGTTACTTTTATCGTGCTTGAACTCTTCGATAACCTGTTTTAGTTGCGCTTCCTGCTCGGGGGTTCCGGCAAAAGGAAGCTTACTGATTTTTTTCTTCATTAACAGTTCCTCCTAAAAATTATATAACGGCTACGCCAAAAAGGCATAATAATCGTTATATTATTATCAAATAGTATAATAGCACATTTCGCTCTGTTTGAAAAGAGTTTTTTTGCATTTTTTAAAAATAATTGTTATATTGCCGGAAAACGGGGTTTTATGTAAAAAAATGCGGGGGCGTTTGCCCCCGCACACTGTCATTTCAAGCCGGTTTTAAATCGTTCCTTTTACAGTTATCACGGTAACACCCGGAGCAGTTGTTATAACGCCGGTCGCCGGGTCCTGCGCAAAGGTTGCCGCCGGAACGGTGATAACGCCCGCCACGGTCTCAAACTCGCCGGTCACGGTATCATAGGTATACTGCGTGGTAACGGTAAGCGGCGCGCCGTTCATTGTTACCGTTATATCGGAAAGTATCGGATCAAAGGTATCGCTCAGCACGACCGTTGTATCGGCAGCGGTATTACCGCTGTTGGTGATATCAAAGGTATAGGTTATAGTGCTGTTTTCGCTTACCACGGTAGGCGTCATACTCTTTGTTATATCAAGGTTTGCAACGCCCGCCGCTTCAACCGTTTCGGAAGCGGATACCGCGCCTGAAGTTACTGTGTTTGTAACGGTGCTTTCCGCTTCAAGCGGCGCAAACTCCGTGATCACCGCGTGATAAATGATAACCGCGTTCCCGCCCGCGGGGATGTTGATACCGGTGATAGTCATAGGCGGACCCGCCGTGACCGTAGGCGCCGGCTGCAAAACGCCGTTTACGTATAAAAGCACGGCGGTATCGGAAAGCGCCAGCGGATAAACGGTGCCTGCCGTTCCGAAAGTATAGCCGCCCATATCATCGGTAACGGTTATGCCGGTAAGCACCGTGGCGCCGGTATTTATGAGCGCCACGGTATAGGTGAGTTCGTCACCCGGGACGTACGTGGCGCTCGAGGCGGTTTTGCTGATCTCCAAAACCTCGAGCATTTCACCGGTAGCTATATTGGAACTTAACGTTATACCGTTATAGGTCAGGGTCGCCTGGTTGGTAAAAGTTGCCATAAAAAAGCCTCCTGCGTATAAAGTTCAAGAATACAATTCTTGCTTTACAGTATACGCGGGAGGATATTGGTTTGTGACGGTTTTATAACGACGCCGTTATAAAAAATGTGTGTTCATCCGGCGCGGATGCGGTTATTTTCCCGCCGTGGGCTTCAACGATCGCCTTTGCTATGGAAAGTCCTATGCCGTGGCCTCCGGACGCGGAATTTCGGGAGGCATCGGCGCGGTAGAAACGGTCGAACACGCGCGCGGTGGTCTCGGCGTTCATTTCGCCTTCGGTGGTATTTTTGCAGGAAACAACGACCGATTTGCCCTGCTTTGAAAGCGAGAACTCGATACTGCCGCCATCCGGAGTATATTTTATCGCGTTATCAAGAAAAATCGAAACAAGCTTTGAAAACGCCTTTTTATCACCGTTTAAGGTCAGATCCGGTTCTATGGCGGAGGTAAGCCGGGCGCCGCTCTTTTCAGCGAGTGTCTTAAAGCCGGTGAGGATATCCCCTACTGCCTCGGAGGCGGAAAACGGCTCTTTTACTATCGCCGCGCCGCCCTCTTCCATCCTTGAAAGGGTCACAAGATCTTCGGTAAGGTTTTTAAGCCGCTCGGTTTGCGCGCGGATATCGTTTATGCTTTCGCGATCGCTGACCTCATCCTCGATTATATCGATATTTGCGTTTATTATCGCAAGCGGCGTTCTCAGCTCATGCGAGGCATCGGTTATAAACCGTTTTTGCTTGGTGTAGCTTTCGGCTATGGGACGTATTATCCTGCCGGATATTATAACGATTATCGCCGTAACAACAATGAAACCGATAAACGATACGATTATGCTCGAAAGCAAAAAGTTTTTAAACGAAACGAGCTTGCTTGTGCAATCGAGCATAACGATCATACGGTTTTCATCATTAGATGAGATCATATATCTGTAGTTGCCTATAAAGCCCTTTTCATTGTTTGCCGAAACGGCTGTTTTGGCGTATTCCGCCGCCTCATCCGAAGTTACCGAATTATGCTTTCCGGTATCGATACGGACTATATCGTTATCCTTTGTTAAAACAACGGTGAAATACTGTCTGTCCCCCTCGTTGTCCTTTAAAAAGAAGCGCGGCATATCCCCCGGCGGTTCTATTTTGCCATCCCGCATAAAATCGCGGTCTTCGGGCATTTCGGGCAGGCGCCCGCCCGATTCAGATAACCTCTTGAGCATATCGTCCGATTCATTTATAAAGGTAACGTAACTTATAATATTCATAAAGGACACTATAAGAACGAGCAACGCAAAAAGCGAAGCCGCCGTTAAAACTATCACCTTTCTTTTAAGTCTGGCGATCATGTTATTTCCTCCAAACTGTAGCCTACGTTTCTTGAGGCTTTTATGCGAACGTCGGCGCCCATTGCCGCAAGTTTTTTACGCAGATTGGATACGTATACCCAAACAACGTTTATTTCCGAATCGCTGTCATACCCCCATATTTTTTCCATAAAACGCTCGGTGGGTATTACCCTGTTGGGGTTTAGCATCAGCATTTCAAGCATCTGATATTCCTTGTTCGCAAGGCGCGACTCGCCGCCGGGCGCAGAAAGGCAATAGCTCGCGCGGTCGAGCGTTATATTGCCGAAGGTGATCCGGCTATCCTTTGAAGCCACGCTTCTTGTTATCACTCTTATGCGGGCGAGCAGTTCCTTTGAATCAAAGGGCTTGGTAAGGTAATCGTTTGCGCCGCTGTCAAGCCCTAAAACCTTATCGTCGATCTCGGATTTTGCGGTAAGCATCAAAACCGGTATGTTGTTGCCCGCGGCGCGGAGCTTTTTTAGGACCGATATGCCGTCAAGCCCCGGCATCATTATATCAAGCACGGCAACGTCATAGTTGCCCGATTCGATGTAATCGAGCGCATCCTGCCCGTTATAAACCGGGTCGGCGGAATAGTTATTCTTTTCAAAAATCTTAATGATCGCGCGGGAGAGCGCGCGTTCATCCTCGGCTAAAAGTATACGCATAAGATACCTCACAAACATTTTACACTTGAATTGTAACACAAAAGTCTCAAAAAATCACTAAAAAATTTTTTCGAAAAAACTTTTCGGTTTTTTAAGTTTATTTAAGTTTGGCGTTTTATACTACAGTCAAAGGAGGCAAACGATATGGCTTTTACTTCGGTCTTTGAAAGACAGGAATACAAATATATAATGACAAAAAAACAAAAGGCGAAAATGCTTGAAGCGATGAAGGCGCACGGTATGGAGATAGACCAATACGGCCGCACAACGATACGCAACGTATATTTTGATACCGAAAATTACCGCCTTATCCGCCGCTCGATAGAATCGCCGGTATATAAAGAAAAGTTAAGAATGAGAAGCTACGAGCTGGCGCACGATGAAAGCACGGTGTTCGTTGAACTTAAAAAGAAATTCGACCACGTTGTTTACAAGCGCCGCATACCGCTTAAAACGAAGGACGCCGAAGCGTGGCTTTGCGGCGCGGCGGAATGCCCGGCGGATACCCAGATATCAAGAGAGATAGATTATTTTTTGAAGTTTTATAAGTCGCTTCGCCCGGTGATATTTTTAAGCTACGAGCGCGAGGCATATTTCAGCAAAGAAGCAGGTGATCTGAGGATAACGTTTGATGAAAACATTTTAAGCAGGCAAAGCGATATATCGCTTAAGTGCGAAGCCGCGGGAGAAAACGTATTACTTCCGGAACTTACTCTTATGGAAATCAAATGCGGCGCCGCGATGCCTAAATGGCTGGCAAAAGCGCTATCGAAAAACGGGCTTTATAAAACCTCGTTTTCCAAATACGGAAGCGCTTACAAAAATATGATATTACCGGAATTGAGAAAGGATACTAATTATGCTTGATACATTATTTAAAGGAATCTTCGACAGCTCGACCACATCGGTCATAAGCGTTCAAAACTTTTTACTCTGCATTGGATTAAGCCTGATACTCGGCATAATACTGGCGCTCAGTTACACTTTTAAAACACATTATACCAAAAGCTTTCTTCTTACACTTGCCATACTCCCCGCGGTTGTTTGCGTTGTAATAATGATGGTAAACGGCAACGTTGGCACGGGCGTTGCGGTTGCAGGCGCGTTCAGTTTAGTCCGTTTCCGTTCGGCGCCGGGCAGCGCAAAAGAGATCGGCATGATATTCCTCGCTATGAGCGCCGGCCTTATAGCCGGTATGGGCTATCTTGCCTACGCGGTTTTGTTCACCGTGATACTCTGCCTTGTGTTTATGATCTATAACGCCGTAAGCTTCGGCGAGCAAACGGCATCAAGCTATAAAACTCTGGCTGTAACGATACCCGAGGACCTTAACTACACCGAGATTTTCGACGATATACTTAAAAAGTATACCTCGCGTTACGAGCTTAAAAAGGTTAAGACGACCAATATGGGCAGTATGTTCAGACTTACCTATGACGTTTACCTTAAGGACAGAAAACTTGAAAAAGAAATGATAGACGAAATACGCGTCAGGAACGGCAATCTTGAAATAGCGATATCAACACAGGAGATACCAAGCTCCGAATTATAAATAATGAGGTGATAATATGAAAAACATAAAAATACTTACCACGTTTACGGCGGTCACTCTCTCGGCACTGCTGATGCTCGGCGGCTGTTCGAGCGATCAGAACAGCGCCGGGCAAAGCCAAAACTCAAACGCAAAAACGGCTACAGCCGATTACTCCCTTGCGCTTGATACGGAAGATATGTTTACAAGCCGCGACTTTGAGACCGGCTATGACGAAAGCGAAGCAAAAAACGTGACTTTAAGCGATAACGATCCGGATCTGACAATAACCGAAGCCGGCGTATACGTTTTATCCGGCACGGTGAGCGACGGCACGATAACGGTGGACGTTCCCGATACCGATAAGGTGCAGATAGTTTTAAACGGCGCAAGCATTACGAGCAAGACCTCCGCGGCGCTCTACGTTAAATCGGCGGATAAGGTGTTCGTTACAACAGCGAAGGGGACCGAAAACACCCTTGCCAACGGCGGCAGCTTTACCGATACGGGAGACGATAATATCGACGGCGCGGTCTTTTCAAAGGATGATATAGTATTCAGCGGCGAAGGCACGCTTAATATCATAAGCCCCGCAAAGCACGGGGTCGTCGGCAAGGACGACGTTAAGTTCACAAGCGGCACCTATAACATCGACGCCGCTTCTCACGGGGTTGACGCAAACGACAGTATCAGGATAGCCAACGCCTCGCTTACAATAAAGGCGGGTAAGGACGGTCTGCACAGCGATAACGATGAAGATACTTTAAAGGGTTATATATATATCCAAAGCGGAACGCTTGATATCGACGTTGACGATGACGGCATCCACGCGATAACCACCCTTCAGATAGACGGAGGGACCTTTAAAATAAGCGCCGCCGAGGGTCTTGAGGCGACCGTTGTTATAATAAACGACGGCACGCTCTCGATAACCGCGAGCGACGACGGCATAAACGCCGCTAAAAAGTCCACAATCTCCACGCCTACGGTAGTGATAAACGGCGGCAATATCAAAATAGTTATGGGTCAGGGCGACACCGACGGCGTTGATTCAAACGGTGATATAATCATAAACGGCGGAACAATAGACGTAACCGGAAATTCCACCTTTGACTACGAGGGCACCGGCGTTATAAACGGCGGAACGGTGATAGTAAACGGCAGTGAAGTTGATACGCTTCCGAATCAGTTTGCCGGCGGCGGTCCGGGCGGGCAAGGTGGTCAGAGAGGTCCCGGAGGTATGCGCGGCGATATGAATGGCGCCAGCCCCGATACGGTAACCTCGGCGACTCCTAATGCAAACGGCGAGCGCCCGGAAATGCCGAATTTTGAAGACGGCACGCGCCAGGAAATGCCGAATTTTGACAAAGACGGCGAGCGCCCGGAATTACCTGAAATCGGCTCGGACGGTGAGCGCCCGACACCTCCGAACTTTGACTCAAACAGCGAAGAACGCCCCACACCGCCTGACTTTAACGGTTCAAAGGGCGGCAAGCAAAAAGGATCGGGGAAATCCTCGGCAAGTAACAACGTTGCATAATGTTTTATTTGATATAATCCCTACCCCCAATAGCGGCGCTGTAGGCCGCAAAACACCCGAACGGTGCAGAGCGAAAGCCCTGCACCGTTCGGGTGTTTATAAGAATAGTGTTAAAAACGATATTCTATTGTGCCGAAAGCGCATTTATATATCGAAGCGAAGCCGCACGATGTTGCCCTTGCGGGCAAACGATGTTATGCGAATGCATAAATAATGTTGCTATGCAAACGATGTTGCCGGACGGCAAATTAAGGTGCCTGCGGCGCATATAAAGCCGGGCGATTGATAATCGCCCCTACAAATGGTCAATCTAAATTGATATACCGTAGGGGCGGATATCATCCGCCTGCTTTTACATATCGCGGCAAAGCCGCTCCTTGTATCTTATATCTGACGTCTGCCATCCGGCATCTGAATCAAACATACGATTTATCGTATGTTATCACGCACTCGTAGGTGCTATCGATCTGCTTGGCGCGTTTTTTGATCTCTTCATCGAGCTGTTGCTCGGTGAGACCAACCGAGTTTGGCACCACAACGTCAAATATAAGGTTTGTGCGCTCGCTTGACGGCGGCGTCATGCGAAAATCGTGAAGCGAAAGGTCGGGGCTTATCGATCCGATAATGCCGATCATCGCCTCTTTTGCCGCGTTTACCGATTCATCGTTTACGTTTACCGGGTCCATATGGATAACAAGGCTGATACCGCACTTCTGCCCTACCACCTTTTCGCAGATATCTATCTGCTCGTGGCATTTTACTACATCAACATCCTGCGGCACCTCAACGTGGACCGAGGCAAACCGCCTTCCGTTACCGTAGTTATGCACGATAAGGTCGTGGATACCTAAGAAGCCTTCAAACGACATTATGCCATCCTCGATGCTCTTTATCAGTTCCGGCTCGGGCGGGCGGCCCAAAAGCTCGCCGATAGTATCCTTAAGGGTTGCGATACCCGACCAGAGGATGAACACCGCAACGCCGACCGAAATGATGGCGTCAAGGTTAAACCCGAGGGTGACGTTCATCGATATTACTGCGCAAACGAGGATAGCAAGGGTTGAAACGCAATCGTTAAGGCTATCCTGCGCGGTGGCGGCAAGCGCCGGCGAATCTATAGTTTTTCCAAGCTTACGGTTGAATAAAAACATCCAGAGCTTAAGCAGTATGGAGAAAACGAGTATACCGAGCGAGAGATAGGAAAACCGCGGTGCATCCGCGCCGGAAACTATCGCTTTTACGGCGCTTATTAACAGTTCCGCGCCGACAACGAGAATAAATATGGCAACGGTGAACGCCGAAAGGTATTCCATTCTGCCGTGACCGAACGGGTGATCGCTGTCGGCAGGTTTTGCCGAAAGGCGGAAACCGAGCATCGAAATTACCGAAGAGCCCATATCGGAAAGGTTGTTAAGCCCATCCGCCACGATAGACATACTGCCTATAAGAAGCCCTATAACAATTTTAACGGTGCAAAGAAGCAGATTGCAAATAACGCCGGTAATACTGCCAAGGTGCCCGTAATTTACGCGCACCTTGGGATTTTTAACGTCTTCGCTGTTTTTAACAAACAGGCGTATCAAAAGCTTTGTCATTAAAACTTACTTCCCTTACTGCCCTTGCTTCCGAACGAAACGCCCGAAAGAATATTTGTATCGATGGTGAATTTAAGGTTATCGCGCTTGCGCTCGCGGCGGAACGCGATATCAACCAGTTTATCTATAAGTTGCTTATAACTTAAGCCGGACGCCTCCCAGAGATAGAAAGCCAGGGAGCCCGGTATAGTGTTTATCTCGTTTGCAAAAACCTCGCCGGTTTTGTTATCCATAAGATAATCTATACGAACAACGCCGGAGGCGCCAATCGCTTTAAATATTTTGCAGGAAATATCCTTTATTTTATCGGACAGTTCATCCGGTATATCGGCGGGTATCTTTCTGCCGAGCGAAGCCATGCCCTTGCTCGGTCCTTCCTTGGTGCCGCCCTCGTATTTATCCTTATACGAAAGGATCTCATCGTGCATAAACGGCTCTTCGCAAACCGAAGCCGTGCATTCATCGCTATCGCCCAAAACCGAGCAGTTTATCTCGCGCAGGTTCTCTACGGCGCGTTCGGCTAAAAGCTTATCCGCAAAGCTCGCGGCAAGGCGGATCGCCTCATCCAGCTCGGCGGCGGTCTTTACCTTGCTTATGCCCACGCTTGAGCCGAGGTTGACCGGCTTTATAATAAGCGGAAAACCTACCTGCTTTTCGATTTTTCCGGTTATGGCGGCAGTATCGAGCAGATACTCACGCGCGGTAAAGCGCACGCAGTCAAGCACCGGCAGTCCCGCGCTTTTAAGAACGTCCTTAAACACCGCTTTATCCATACCCACCGCGGCGGATATGATATCACAACTGATATACGGAAGCCCCAAAAACTCAAAGTAACCTGCTATGGTGCCATCCTCGCAGTTGGTGCCGTGAACTATCGGAAAAGCAAGGTCTATTTTTATATCCTTAACCTTTTTAAACACCTTTTTGTTTACCGGGTGCATAAACACACCGTCGGGTCTTTTAATAAAGGTGACCTCGCTGCTATCGGAGATCAGCTTTTCGATATCGCGGAAGTTTTCGATCTCAAACATCTTATCCGACTGATACATAGCGCCGCTTTTATCGACGTAAACCGGTAAGAGCTCATACTTTTCCCTATCAGCCGCGCGCATCGCCTGAACGGCGGATATGATCGAGACCTCGTGCTCGACCGAACGGCAACCGAAAAATACCGCAATATTTGTTTTCATGTATATTACCTCAATTCAAATAGTTATCGGGAAGATCGTTTTCAAGCAAAACAACGCTGTTTTGGCTGCAAAGGGGCGAATAGACCTCCATTGCCTCTTTAAAGCTTGAAACAATATAAAGATTATCGGTATTAAAGCCCGTGGTGGCTATGGCATCGCGCATCGGCACCGCGCGGTTTTTGCCCACAAGGATTATTATATCACAATATTTTGCCGCTTCAAGACCCAAAGCATAATTGCAATCGTATTCCCTGGCGCCGAGCTCGATAAGCCCCGGAGTTATGATCGTTTTTTGCATACCGGCAAACGAGCCGAGCACGCGCACCGCCTCAAGACAACCCTCGGGGTTTGAGTTATAGGCGTCGTCGATAAGAAGCGAACCGTTCTTAAAGGTTTTAAGCTGGAGGCGATGTTCGCTGGGAGCAAGCGCCGCCACCGCGCATTTGATATCCGAAGGCGAAACTCCGAGCTTTTGCGCCAACGCCGCGGCGGCAAGAATATCGGATACGCTGTGTTTTCCTAAAAGCTTGGTGGTAACGGTTATTACCTCGCCCGCTAAATGAAGATCAAAGGTAGAGCCGGCGGGCGAATAAGTAATATTATCGGCGAAATACTCTGTGCCATCGCCGAAAAATACTGCTTTTTGGCATTTATCCTTACGCTCGGCGATAGCCGCGCTGCCGATATTTGCAAAGCAAATACCGCCGCGCGAGACCACCGCGTTATAAAGTTCGAATTTGGTTTTAAAAACGTTATCGACCGATTTGAAGGTATCAAGATGCTGTTCGCCGACAGATGTGATTATGCCGTAATCAGGATCAACGATATCGCAGATCTCTTTGATATCCCCCGGCTTTTTGGCGCCCATTTCGCATATAAAGACCTCGGTTTGCGGCCTTAGATCACCGCGCACCGTTCGCACAACGCCCATAGGGGTATTAAAGCTTTGAGGAGTGCATACGGTATTATACTTCTCGCTTAAAATGCGATTAAGGATAAACTTTGTTGTAGTCTTGCCGTAGCTTCCGGTAATGCCTATCACTTTAAGGCCCTTATACGATTTAAGTATACGCTTTGCATCGTTTATATAATGCCTGCCTATAAGCTTTTCTATCGGCGCGTTAAGTATCTCTGTAATCGCGCACATAAGCGGAGTAACGCTTGCGAGCATAAAGATGACCGTTGCCGCCACCTGACCCGCGGCCGTGTTATAAAAGAGGCAATAAAGCGCGACGGCGGCGACGAGCAACACGGACGCCGATGCAAAAAGGCGCTTTATCCGCCCGGTAAACACAAGGGGTTTTATAGCGGTCTTTTTTGAGGCGAGCGCGTAAGCAATACGCACCGACAGCGCCAAAACGGATACAACAAACGCAAAATTATACTTTTCTTTTAAACAGAGCACCGAAAGAACGCAATATAAAAACGCCTGGGCGCAAAGATAAACGGTAAAAGAACCCTTTAACCAACCGTAATACCTTGAGATAAAATACGAATTCTGCTGCAGCATATGATACTGCTTATAAAGCGAAAAAAGCGCCGAGACCGATAAAACCGCCAGGCAGGATATAACAAAAATGTTCATAAAAGCCCTCCTACTTTATAAAGGCGCGAAGTATGGCATGCGCCTCATACGGTTTTTCGCAGAACGAAAAATGCCCTGTGCCTTTTATCACGCAAAGCCCGCAATCAGATATTTTTTCTTTAATTACGTTTGCGCTTGAAAGCGGCGTATCGGTATCGTTCTCGCCCCAGATAAGAAGCGTTGGGCACTTAATATTGCAAATTATATCGCGCAGATCGGTATTAACGAGCGATACCATGGTGCTCCTGAGCACAAGCGGCGCGGCGTTATAATCAGCCGAGCCGTAATGCCGCCTTGCGGCGTTTAAAAGACCGCCGCTGAAGTTTCTTATACCCGGTAGACTTAAAAGCTTTTTAATGCGCTTGAAGTTTTTGGCTCTGCGCTTTTGCTTCTTTGTTTTTTCGGCAACAATGCCGGCGGAATCGATAAGAACTATCTTTTGCGGTTTTATAAGACCCTTTCCGGCAAGCGCGAGTATTACCCTGCCGCCGTGAGAATGACCGATAAATACCGCCTTTTCGCTATGGACGCCGACCGCCTTTAAAAACTCCAGAACAAAATCGCAATACCCGCTTATATCCCACGGCTCGGGCATAATCTCACTGCCGCCGCACCCCGGGAAGTTTACGGCATAGAATTTGCAACGGTCGCCAAGCGCCGCCATAACGCCTTTGTATACTTCAAACGAAGAGCCCCAGCCGTGGAGCAACACCACCGGGATATCGCCGTTTCCCGAAATGAGATATTCGGTTTTAAGCCCGCATATTTGCGCTTCCATAAAACAGTCCTTCCAAATGCTCATAATATGTCAATGTATATTATAGCAGATACAACGCAAAAAAAGAAGAGTTTTTTGAAAAATATGAAAATATGCTTGAATATGCCGCCCGGCTCTGCTATAATACAAACGAACAGATATTCGACCGGAGGCGTATTATGGATAAAACACCCTTAAGTGCAAACCAGGAAAAGGTTTATAAATTTCTTGTAAAGAGGCTCCAGAACGGGCTTCCGCCCACCGTGCGCGAGATATGCGAGGCGACCGGGCTTAAATCTACCTCCTCGGTCCACGCGATACTTAATTTTTTAGAGGAAAACGATTATATCGTTCGTGACCCGCGTTTTTCGCGCGCAATTCGCCTGAACGCGGATTTTGATTCGGCTATGGTGCCGCTTGTCGGCAAGATCACCGCCGGTCAGCCGATATTGGCGGTGGAGCAAATAGAGGATTATATCCCCTATCCTTCCAACAACGCCGAAGGGCTGTTTGCGCTTAAGGTTGTAGGCTTAAGCATGAAAAACGCCGGTATACTTGACGGCGATATAGTGATAGCCGATAAAAACGCGCCCTGCAAAAGCGGAGATATTATAATTGGTATGGATGGGGACAGCGCCACCGTCAAGCGCCTTTCTTTAAAGGACGGGCAGGTTGTATTTTTACCGGAAAATCCTGATTTTAAACCGATCTATCCGAAAGATCCGAAGGTGCTCGGCAAGGTCATCGGCTCTTTCAGAAAGTATTGATTTTGGAATTTGATTATGCTTAAATACGTTGAAATATTTACAGACGGCGCCTGCAGCGGCAATCCCGGTCCGGGCGGTTGGGGCGCGATACTGCGCTACGGAAACAAAGAAAAAGAACTTTCGGGCGGTGAGGAAACGACCACCAACAACCGAATGGAGCTTACCGCGGTTATAAAGGCGCTTTCCGCCCTTAAGGAGCCCTGCAAGGTAACGCTTACCACCGATTCAAAATACGTTTGCGACGGGATGACGCTCGGCTGGGCGCGCCAGTGGCGGGCAAACGGCTGGAAAAAAGCCGATAAAAAACCGGCGCTTAACACCGAGCTTTGGGAAGAACTGTTACGGCTTGACGATATGCACGATATCACATTTAACTGGGTGCGCGGACATAACGGGCACCCGGAAAACGAGCGCTGCGATAAACTCGCGGTGGAATACTATAAAAGATTAACGGAGAAAAGCGAAAATGCAGAGTAAACAAATAAGATTTATCACTTTTAACGCCGTTATAGCGGCGCTTTACGCGGTTTTGACCTATTCTTCCGCGTTTTTCGGGCTTGCTTACGGCGAGATACAGTTCCGCATTTCAGAGGCGCTCAACGTGCTTTGCCTGTTTACGCCGGCGGCGATACCGGGGCTTGTTCTCGGGTGCGTTATAGGCAATATTCCGAACGGTATTATAGACGTTCTGCTCGGCTCCGCCGCAACGCTTATCGCGGTGACCGCGATGTATTTTTTAAGAAATTTAAAAATAAGGAAATACCCTTTTGTTGCAATGCTTATGCCCGCCGCCGCAAACGGACTTATAGTCGGCGCCGAGATTTCGTTTTTTCTGCCGGGCGGCACCGCAACGCTTATGGGATTTCTGACCGCGGGGGCGTTTGTTGCTTTGGGCGAGATCGCAGTAATGTTTACTCTCGGCTCAATGCTCTATTTTGCTTTGGATAAAAACCCCCGCGTTCTCGGCATTTAAAGCAACAGATAAAAAACGTAAAACAGCGCTTTTGATTGACAAATCAAAGGCGCTGTTATATAATATGCTATTGTAATATATTAAATTTAAGGATGTAAAATTATGCAGTGGACCTCATTAAACGATTTAAGAGAAAAATACCTTAGTTTTTTCGAATCAAAAGGACATTTACGCCTTGAGAGTTTCCCCTTGGTTCCAAAGGGCGATAAATCGCTTTTGCTTATAAACTCCGGTATGGCGCCGATGAAAAAATACTTTACCGGCGAGGTAACGCCCCCGCGCAACCGCGTTACTACCTGTCAGAAGTGCATACGCACGCCCGATCTTGAGCGCGTGGGTCACACGGCGCGGCACGGCACATACTTTGAGATGCTCGGCAATTTCTCCTTCGGCGATTATTTTAAGCACGAAGCTATCGCCTGGGCTTGGGAGTTTTTGACAAAGACCCTCGAAATACCGGAAGACCTGTTATGGTCATCCGTTTACGAGGAGGACGACGAAGCATACGCGATATGGCGCGATGAGATAGGCATTCGCGAGGATCATATAGTGCGGCTCGGCAAAGAGGATAACTTCTGGGAGCACGGCACGGGTCCCTGCGGTCCCTGCAGCGAGATATACTTTGACCGCGGTGAAAAATACGGCTGCGGCAAGGCGGATTGCCGCCCGGGCTGTGACTGCGACCGATATATGGAAATATGGAACAACGTTTTTTCGCAGTTCAACAATATGGGTGACGGGACCTATACCGAGCTTGAGCATAAAAACATAGATACCGGCATGGGACTTGAGCGCCTCGCCTGCGTTATGCAGGGCGTTGACAATATGTTCGAGGTGGACACGATAAGAAACACCTTAAACGAGGTGTGCCGCATATCGGGCAAAACCTACGGCAAGGAAGACGGTATAGATATTTCGATCCGAGCCATTACCGACCACGCACGCGCCGCAACCTTTATGATAAGCGACGGCATTATACCCTCTAACGAAGGTCGCGGATACGTTCTTCGCCGGCTTTTAAGGCGCGCCGCAAGACACGGCAGACTGCTTGGCATAAGCAGACCGTTTTTATGCGAGATTGTTGATTCGGTAATAAAGGAAAACAAGGCGGGTTACCCAGAGATCTCCGAAAAGCAGGAAATAATCAAAAAGGTTGTCTTGAGCGAAGAGGAAAGCTTTGCCAAAACCATCGATCAGGGTCTTGGTATGTTAAGCGAATTGATGAAAACCGGAAAAACGCTTTCGGGCGAGGACGCTTTCCGGCTTTATGACACATACGGATTCCCGCTTGATCTTACAAAGGATATACTTTCGGAACGCGGAATGACGGTAGACGAGGAAGGCTTCAATGCCCTTATGCTTCGCCAGCGCGAGTTGGCGCGTTCCTCAAGAAAAGCCGAGGACGCCGAAAGCTGGAGCAGCAACGATCTTAAATTTGAGGGTATTGATAAAACCCTCTTTAACGGTTATACAGATAACGTTTGCACGGCAACGGTGCTCGATATCGTTGTGGGCGGCGAGCACGTAAGCTCAGCCGAGGATCAAAACGCGGTCCTTGTGCTTGATAAGACCGTTTTCTATGCGGAAAGCGGCGGTCAGGTCGCCGATACCGGAACAATTAAGGCGGGCGGCGCAAAGTTCTCTGTGACCGACGTTAAAAAGAATTCATCCGGTATATTTATGCACTGCGGTTCACTCGAAGGCAAAATATCCGTAGGCGACACGGTCACAGCCGCTATCGATACCGAAAGAAGAAACGAGATACGCGCCAACCATACCGGCGCTCACCTTTTACAGGCGGCGCTGAGGCAGGTGCTCGGCAATCACGTTGAGCAGGCGGGTCAGCTTGTTAACGATAAAGAGCTTCGCTTTGACTTTACGCATTTCTCCGCGCTTTCTCCCGATGAGATCGAAAGCACCGAATCGCTTATAAACGGCGTTATTCTTTCCGGGATCGAGGTCATCAGCCGTGAAATGCCGATCGAAGAGGCTAAAAAGCTCGGCGCCATGGCGCTTTTCGGCGAAAAATACGGCAGCACCGTGCGGGTGGTATCGGCAGGCGATTTTTCGGTTGAGTTCTGCGGCGGCACCCACGTTGACAACGTTTCCAAGATAGGGCTTTTCAAGATAACAAGCGAAGCCGGCATTGCGGCGGGCGTGCGGCGTATTACCGCCGTTACCGGCAGCGGATTCTTAAAGCTTATGAACGATTATGAAGCCCTTATAAAGGAAACCGCACAGGCGCTTAAATGCTCTACGTTCGATATCGCCCAAAAAGCGGAGGCGACCTCTTCCCTGCTCAAAGAGAATCAGCGGCAGATAGAAACGCTTTCCTCACGCCTGGCGGCGGGCAAAGCAAATTCGGTGCTTGATAACGCCGAAAAGATCGGAGATATCCGCGTTGCGACCGCGGTATTCGATAAAACCGGCGGCGATGAGCTTAAAAAAATGGCTGACAGTATCCGCGCCGATAACGATGATATCGTTCTGGTCCTTGCCGCAAAGGGCGAAGATAAAATAACCCTTGTTGCGGCGGCAAGCGAAAAGGCGGTAAAACTCGGCGTGCACGCCGGCAACCTTGTTCGCACGGTGGCTGAAATGACCGGCGGCAAAGGCGGCGGCAAGCCCGATATGGCTATGGCGGGCGGCAGGGACGCATCCGCGCTCGATAAGGCGCTTTCAAGCGTTAAAGATACTGTTGCGCAAATGATAGGTTAGGAGTGTTATTATGAACGACTGTTTGTTTTGCAAGATCATAAAGGGCGAAATACCGAGCACCAAGGTTTACGAGGATGAATACGTTTACGCTTTCCTCGATATCGCTCCCCAGGCGCCGTTTCACGCGGTTTTAGTGCCTAAAACGCACATTGCGTCCGCGGCGGATATAGACGAAAGCAACAGCTTTTATACCGCTAAAATATATGAGGCGATTGGCAAAATTGCCAAAGCGGAGAATCTCGAAAAGGGATTCAGGGTAGTAACCAACTGCGGCGAGGATGGCGGACAGACCGTTGGTCACCTTCATTTCCACCTGCTTGCGCGCAGATATTTACAGTGGCCTCCGGGCTGATATCACTATAACAAAGGGGATAATTTTTTATGTCTGAATACTATAAAATGAAGATCGCCGGTTTAGACCGCGAACTTGAGATGTTTTCGGTAAGCGATAAGCTTGATATCGCGGCGTTTATTATTTTCGGTGACGTTGAACTCACGGTTGCCGGCGTTGCAGAATTACTTAAAAAGGTGCCGGATTTTGACGTTATTATCACACCTGAAGCAAAATCGATACCTATCGCATACGAGGCGGCGCGGCAATCGGGCAAGCCTTATATAGTTGCCCGCAAGGGATTAAAGGTTTATATGCGCAATCCGCTTGACGTTAAGGTCACCTCGATAACCACTCAGCACGAACAGCACCTTTATCTCGGCGAGACCGAGGTAGAAAAAATCAAGGGAAAGCGCGTGCTTATAATCGACGACGTTATAAGCACCGGCGAATCACTGAGCGCCATACGCAAGCTCGTCAGCGAAGCGGGCGGCATTGAGGCGGCTTCTGCGGCGTTTCTTGCCGAGGGTGACGCCGCCGAGCGCGACGATATAATCTTTCTCGAAAAACTACCGCTCTTTTTCAGGTGATTTATATGCAGGATTTTGAACTCGGTATACTTAACTTTATTCAGGATAAATTCGCCTGCCCGTTTTTGGATGCGGTAATGCCTTATATCACCCTCTTCGGTGAGCACGGTATTTTCTGGATGGCGCTTACGGCGATCCTGCTTATCCCAAAAAAAACGCGCAAGTTAGGGCTTTCTATGGCTATTGCCCTGTTGCTCGGCTATATTTTCGGCAACCTGATAATCAAAAACGTTGTTGCGCGCTCACGCCCGTATGAAACTAATACCGATTTTAAGCTTCTGGTTGCCAAGCTATCGGACAAATCCTTCCCTTCCGGGCACACGCTGGCATCATTTGAAGCCTCTGTATGCATATTCATAAGACATAAAAAATGGGGTATTGCCGCGATCGCTTTGGCGGTTGCCATTGCGCTTTCAAGACTTTATCTTTACGTTCATTTCCCGACCGACGTTTTGGCGGGAATGCTTATGGGTATTCTTTTTGCCGTGATAGGCACTATTATTGCAAACAAGATTTACAAAAAAGCGGATATTCTTTCAAAAAAGAAAAATATTGACTGAACACTTCTAAAAGATAAAAAGGAGATCGGTTTTTTGAAAAAGATTTTAATTGGCTTTATTGCGATCATACTTGCGGTAACAATGGTGTTCCTCGGATACAAGACCGGGGAGCTCATTCAGCAAAACGCGCCCGAAAAAGCCGAAAGCAAGGTAAGCGATTCAACAAGCAGCGCCGATCAGAACGAGGGCGGCAACGCCGAAACCGTTAAAGCACCCGTCACGGCTACCGTGATAAACATCGGCGATATAATTATTCACGACCGCATCTTTAAAGATGCGCCGCAAGACGGCGATAACTTTGATTTTTCCGATTTCTTTAAGGTGGCTGACAGCCGGTTTAAAGCGGCTGATTATGCCGTTGCAAACCTTGAGGTAACGCTTGCGGGTCCTACCCCGGGTAAAGCATACAACGGCTATTCAGGTTATCCTGCCTTCAATTCCCCCGATTGCCTGCTCGATTATATTAAAGCCGCCGGTTTTGATATGCTGCTTACCGCGAACAACCACAGTTACGATACCCGCCTTGCCGGGCTTATAAGAACGGTTCAAAAGGTCAAGGAATCCGGACTTGATTTTATAGGCACAAAGGAAACCGAAGCCGATCACACGTATCTCGTAAAGGATATAAACGGCATAAAAATCGGTATGACCTGTTTTACCTATGAAACCAAAAGCGCGGCGGACGGAAGAAAGTCCCTCAACGGAAACGTTCTTGCAAGCGAAGCCCAAAACCTTATAAATTCATTTGATTATAACGAGATCGATAAATTTTATAAAAACGCGGAAGAAATAATAGCACAAATGAAAAACGACGGGGCTGACGCCGTAGTGTTCTATATGCACTGGGGCGAAGAGTATCAGCTCAAACCCAACAGTTGGCAAAAGAACATAGCGCAGAAGCTTTGCAATTTGGGAGTTGACGTTATAGTGGGTGGTCACCCGCACGTTTTACAGCCGGTATCCCTGCTCCACGCCGAGGGCAGCGACCGGACGACGGTTTGCGCCTATTCGCTCGGTAACGCCATATCAAATCAGCGCCGCGAGCTTATAAGCTCAAAACCGACCGGTCACACCGAAGACGGCGCTATATTCACCTATACATTTACAAAAATGCCCGACGGCACAACTGCCCTTACATCGGTAGACCTTGTTCCGACCTGGGTGGACAAGTATTCGGTCGGCGGCAAAGCAAGATATACGATGTATCCCATTGATAACGCCGAAGCGGTAAACAGTTACGGACTTAGCGCCGCGACCGTCTCGAAGCTTTCGGAATCCTATGCGCGTTCAAAGGCGATAGTAGCGGAAGGCCTTACAGAGTGCCAAAAGGCGCTCGGTTGTGAAATACGGTTTAAGGATTGATATAATGCCAAAGCGGATTACCCTTAAAATCGCAGAGCTTAATATCGAAGTTGAATATTCAAACGAAAAAATATCCGACCTTTGCCGCGACTATATAGCGCGCGGCACCAAGCCGGATATTGAGGTTTGTTTTGACAGGGAAAAATGCAAACAGGAAGACGCTAAAACCGGTCACGGTCCGCTTTCAGCCGAATTTGCCTGCATTTACAGGCAGATAGCGGAAAAACTTCCCCGCTATCACCGCGCGGTGATGCACGGCGCCGTG
The DNA here is from genome assembly GCA_017554405.1 of Clostridia bacterium. Taxonomy (GTDB): domain Bacteria; phylum Bacillota; class Clostridia; order Oscillospirales; family Acutalibacteraceae; genus UBA737. Next base: position 44,721 of record JAFZIK010000059.1, read on the forward strand.
ATCGCCTATAAGGGCAAGGCATATATGTTTATAGCAAAAAGCGGAACGGGCAAAACCACGCATATCGGTCTTTGGAAAAAGTATTTCGAGGGCGTCAGCGTGATTAACGGCGATAAGCCGATCATTGCCGCCGGCGATAACGGTATAATCGCCTACGGCACACCCTGGGCGGGAAAAGAAATGGAGCAAAGCAACATCTCTGCTCCGCTTGCCGGCATTTGCCTTATAAAACGCTCAAAGAATAACAGCATAAGAAAACTCGGATCCGATGAAGCGCTGAACGCTTTGTTCAAGCAGGTATATATGCCGGAAGACCCGGAATCTTTACGCTTGACTATATCGCTTATTGATGATATAATAAAGCACGTTCCGTTTTATGAGTTATCCTGCGATATAAGCTATGAAGCGGCAGAATGTTCATTTAACGCGCTTACGGGAGACACTTTATAAACAATTCAACATCCCCGCGGACATAGTTCATCGGTAGAACACTAGCTTCCCAAGCTTGTAAGGCGGGTTCGATTCCCGTTGTCCGCTCCAAAGAACAGAATCTGACCTTTTGGTCGGGTTCTGTTCTTTCAGTATAAACGGGAATCGAAAAGGACGGTTTGCCGTAAGGCAAATTTCAACCTTTCTGTGAATGGTTGAAAAGTCCGTGGGCGTGTAGCCGCGACAGCGGCGTAGCGATTCCCGTTGTCCGCTCCACAAAAAGCGCATCTTTTGTCTACCAAAAGATGCGTTTTTGAATGATGTTTGCCCTATCGGGCAAATGATGAAGCCTAAGGCAATGATGCCGCTTACGCTAATGATGTGTGCCTGCGGCACGTTAAGAGGCGGGCAAACATCGCATCATTGATTGTGAAACAATCTGCATCATTTCGGCGTCAGCCGATACATCATCAGGCGCAACGCGCCGACATCATTGATTTTTTCTATTCCCTGCGCTATAATAAACACGATAGGGGGAATAGTTATGAAAGAAAATAAACTCGCAGATCTATCAATGGACTTTTCCATACAAATTATAGACCTCGTAAAGGAACTGAAGGGCAAACACGAATCTGTGATTTCCAATCAAATAGGACGTTCAGGCACTTCTATTGGCGCA
>JAFZIK010000060.1 GCA_017554405.1 Clostridia bacterium
AATTGCTATATAAAACAAACTACATAAACGAGGAAAAATATAAATCCTTAAACGATCAATGCACATCTATTCGTGTTATGTTAGTTGCCTCTTGTAGAACAGCCAAATCAAATTCCTAACATATTTTTTTCTTTCGGGCTTACTATAAGCCCGATTTTTCTTTTATATTGCTTTTCGCGCCGTTTTCGATAAACTTTACTTGCGACACAATTCAGTATTATCTTTCAAACAATGCACTTGATTTCTTAAAGAAACATATTACGTATAAAACATTTTTTGAAAACATCGAAAAAAAAATCCGCGCTGACCTTGCGGTCAGCGCGGTGGATTTTACCTTAAAGGTTCAATTATCTGTTTGTCTTTTTGCGATAAGCAACGCCTGCGAATACGCTTGCACCCATCATTGCGATAAGAGCAAAGATAAGGAGAGCTATATCCATGTCGCCGGTCTTGGAGCTTGTGCCGGTGCCTTCCTGAGTGCCGGTGCCTGCGTTGTTATTAGCAGCCTTATTCTTAACTGTGAACACGGTCTGCGCAACGCCGTCTTCAGCGCCGTCGCCATCCTTATCAACAGACAAGGTTACTGTGTAGTTACCGTTATCAAGGGTCTTAAGATAATCTTCCTTGAACGTAACAACGGTGTTACCCTGATCGTCTTCGGAAACTTCATAGTTCGCAGCGTCAACTACCTGACCGTTAACCTTAACGGCGGCGAGTTTATCCTTAGTTACCTGAACTTTGTAGCCAACAGCTTTACCTGCTTCAGCATCGTAAACGGCTTCTTCCTTTTCGGCGTCGCCCGCAACCTGCTCAGCATCATAAGAATCAAGCTTCGGAATAGTTACTGTGGACTCTTCGTCAACATATCCGCAAACCTTGCAGACTTTGGCTTTCTTGCCTTCTTTTTCGGTTGTAGCTTCTTCAAGAACCTTCTCTTCGAAGTTATGAGACTCGGATTCGCCTATAACCTGTGTGCAGACTGTGCACTCTTTCCAGTGAGAAGCAGAATCGGATTTCCAATCGCTGGGAGTATGATCAGTCGTCTTAATGGGTTCGCCGGCTTTTATTGTAGCGCCGCAGCCTTTGCATACGGTATCGCCGGTGTAACCTTCTTCGGAGCAGCTAGCCGCTTTCGCGTTCTGAACCTCGGTGCCGCCTTCGTGGTTGGTAGGATCAAGATCAAGAGCCGCATCAGAGCCTTCAATTATAGCGCCGCAATCATCGCACTTGGTGTAAGCGCCGTGACCGGCAGTCTTACAAGTAGAAGCAACGGCAGCAACCTGAGTGGTGTGCTCGTGTAAGCAAGCAACAACGGTAATCTTACCGGCAACGAGCTCGAAAGGAACATTGCCTTCAACCAAATCCTGTTCATCATAAGAACCGGATACATAAGCAAACAAATCCTCAGGATCAGCGGTCAAAGAGATTTCCTTATCACCTTCTGTAGCCTCTGCACTAACAGTAAACTGTAAAGTTGCATAAACTATGTCGCCCTCAACGTTTTGAGAATTGCTTACCCAGTTAAGAGTAGCAGGGCTGGTCATTACTTTCGGTTTCGATGTCTGAGAAGTAGGCGTTCCTTCAGAATCAGTCGTATTAAGCGCTTTATTAAATGTTACTTTATCAAGCGTTAAATCCGAGGGGAAATTGACCTTAACTTTGATTGAGGCAACGCCCGGATTGTTTTTAAGGCTGATGGTGATATCCGTTGTTGCGCCTTTTGTAGCGGTAGCTTCAGATACAACGATCTGTGGTTCATTACCGGCAGAAGCGGTCATTACAGAGCTTACAGCGAGAGTAGCAACCATAGCAACTGCCAAAAGAACAGCTAAAATCTTTTTCATTTTTTTGACCTCCAAAAAAAATATTTTTGGTATTCAGGGGTATCCCCTTATATACATAAAGATTATAACAAAGCGATACGCGTATGTCAAGCATTTTTATATCATTTTTATCGGTAAAAAGAGGGAATTTTCAAAAGTTTATTCAAAATGTATGAATACGGCGCAGAAGAATATACAAAATTTACTCTTTCCCCGGTTCCGCAACCGTATATTCCGCTCCGATGATCAACGCCCGCATATACTCCAAATCATTCGGGAGAATAATACCGTTGCCGCTGATATCGGCAAAAACGCTTATCTCAACGGAACTATCGATCAGATGCTTTTTCAGCCTGATAAGGTCGGTTACGTCAAGCTCACCGTCAAGGTTGGCATCGCCGGGAACGAAGAACTCTTCGCCCGGCTCCAGAACCGCATCGCAGCCGAGGCAGCACAGATCGCCGGTATAGCCCGCCTCGGTCATTGAGATCGGGCGTTCGTTTCTGAGTTCTGTCCCTCCGGTATGGTTATCGGGGTCAAGCTCGCCGTATTCGGCGCCGCAGATCTCGCATACCGCCCTTGAGCAGCAGGTAGCCGTGCCGCCAGAATGAGCGGCAACATCCACGTTCTGCCCGCAGGACGAGCAGTGATGCCAGTGGTTTTCGCCATCGGTGATCCAATCGCCCACAGTATGAGCAAGCATAGGTATCGTTTCGCCCGCCGTTAAAACGGCGCCGCAGCCAAAGCAACAGGTATCGCCGGTATAGCCGGCTTTGGTGCAAGAGGCGGCTTTTGCGTTATTTAATATGGTTCCTCCCTCGTGATTTGCGGGGTCGAGCGGTAACGGCTCGTTCGAGCCCGAGAGTATTTCATCGCATATGATACAATACGTATACGCGGCGTGACCCTGTGTGCAGCAGGTGGAAGCCACCGCCTCAACGGTGCTTGTATACTCGTGATCGCAAATGACCGAAACGCCGCCGTTTGCCACATCGAAATAAACGTTGTTCTCATCAATATCGCACAGATCTTCCGGATCGTAGGTCACGGTTACGCTCTTAAGCCCCGGCGCGGCGTATTCGTCCACAGTAAAGGAAAGAGTGGCAAACAGAATACCGCCGCTTATCGGCGTCAGGTCAAGCCAGTTCAGAATTACCGTGCCCGAAAGGGTCTGGGGTTGCTGAGTCATACCCGCGCCGAGCGCATCGCCGTAGGTTACAGAATTAAGCGAAAGGTCGCTGTCAAAATCCACTGCAAGCTTTACGGACGCGATCTCCGGACTGTTGTTTAGCGTTACGGTTATATCGACGGTATCGCCGTTTTTTGCCGTTTGCTCCGAAACGGCGACCACCGGCGCATCCTGAGCATAAACCGGCACAAGCAACGAAAAACCCATTACAATCAATACTGCCGATAATAAAACGGACAATGTTTTTTTCATTAATAAACCTCCAAAGGATGCTGAAAAAAGCTTTATTCTATCTTAGGAACGTTTGTTGGAAAATTTTACGATAAGTATTATTACGACCAAAACAACGACCGCGAGCAAAACTGCGCCGATAATGCAGAAAATCAACAATCTTCCCGAATCGCTATCAAACATCTCGCCTACCGACTCGCCGGTTTTGGGAACGTTTTTCCAGTTATCTTCACCGTCATCATCCGATCCGGTGACGGTTACCTCATTACCGCTGCCGTTATTGCCGGTGTTATTACCGGTGTTCCCGTTGTTGCCGTTATTGCCGGCGGACGCTTTTAAGGGCGTTTTTTGATTTATCTCAACGTAATCAAGCGAGACCCAGCCCGAAACGTTATCATAGGTAACGTAGCCCCAGTTATCATATACGTATCTATACGTGATAACGGTGTTATCCGGGATCAACCCTATTATATTAAACCCGGTAGAGGGGCCGTTGCGTATATTGAGACAGGGATCTGCATCCACCGTGGCGACTACCTCATAATCGGGATCGGGCGCCTTTTTGGTCGGGAAAACTTCCTTTGAGGGCATGGTTATACGCATCTGATCATCGGGTATAGACGTCCATATTTCAAAGTTTTCATAAAGCATAACGCGGGCATCCCATACCGTATTACCGGAGCTATCCTGGTATCGGTCGTAAAAGCTGAGCTTTGTTCCGATCGGAAGCGTTACGGTGCGCTGCACCTCATAGTCGCCGGTATAATCCGTATAGGTGACCGTAAAATCCTTCGTTATAACAAAAGATTCAAAAAGCGGTTCTACGGGCATACCGACGTCCGCGAACGCCGCGGCGGGGATCAAGAGGACGAGTGCTATTGCGAATATTACCGGTAAAATTCTTTTCATAAAAACACCCCTGGAATTTTTGTTTTATTTATCAGTTCGCCGATAAAAAACGATGAAGTGTTGAGTATAAGCGATATTAAAAACGGATTGATCCGGTTTTTTAACGTAAATTTATAAACTGCTCCCTCTATCAGGACCGCGGCGATCTCAAGCGCCGCAAGCGAACAGTAATAGGCGGTGCGCCCATAGGCAAGCCGAATAAAGAAGGTCAGGCTTACAAGCACCGGGTTGGTCATTACGTTAACAAGGATAACAAAAAGGAAATCTTTGATTTTTCTAATGCCGATGACCGCCGCCGCGGCACACTCGATAACAAGCGTGCAGGTAAGGCAATAAAGCATTACCCGCGGTATTTTATCTATCATCGCCGTTCTCTTCCCTTTTAAGCGCAACAAAAACGAGTATTACCGAAACCGCCAGAAGAAGGGCGAAAACCAGAGAAAGAACTATTAACGGCTTTTCTATAAAATAGGCGGTAGCCGGATTTATAAGCCAGTGAAAGCTTTTCATGCGCTATCCCTCCTCATGACCGCAAAAATGCATCCGACGCACATAAGGGTGAACGCCGCGATTATTACGCAGTTGGCAAAAACTGTGGTGAATCTGAAAAAGAAGACCGGTGCCGAGCCCAGAAACAAACCTATGGTGGTAAGCCCGAAAGCAAGACCGGGACTGCCGGGCAGGACCGATACCAGTATCCCGAGCGTGATCGACATAGTCATACTGAAAAGGAATACGCCGATAAGGGATACGGCAATATAATTATCGCCGAACATCAAAAACGGAAGCGCCGCCGCCGTGCTTACAAACGCCATCCTCCTGGCGCCGAAGATATCGGAAAATATACCGCCGAAGGCTTTGCCGAAGCCCATTGCCGCGTAAAGCAGAACGGTTTGCGCGAGGGTTTTATTCCAGGAAGTAGGTATGCCGTAGCCCATATATCCGCGGACCGCCACTATAAAGACGGCTAAAAGTATTATGACCGCCGCGGGCAGGGTGGTTTTTGCATATTTAAAGTTTTTGCAGGGCGAACCGCTATGCGCCGCTTCTGCCGATATTACCTTTGCCAGCATAACGAAGGGTATGGCGGTAAGGGCAAAAACCGAGAGTATCCAGAACGGCACCGCCATATCTGCGAGTATCTTTCCGGTTATAACGCCGAACGAGCCGCCCGAAACGAATATCGCGCTGTGGCTTAGCGAG
>JAFZIK010000061.1 GCA_017554405.1 Clostridia bacterium
AAGTATTACACCTATTTCAAAGCGGGCAAAAAGGTGATCTTTGAAAAATACGTATCGGCTGATGACGCCAACACCGCAAACTATTTGGCGGACAGCATCCAGCTTAACCTGCGTGATGCCTCGCATTATTGCGATATTGGACCTATTATCGCGGAAGTAGAGGAGGAGCCTGAGGACGCGCTCTACTATAAATACGACGAAATAAAATACAGCGATTTGCTCCTTGACGGCAGTTATCTCGGAAACGAGACCACAATGGGCAGTAAGACCTTTACCTATAACAGGACTTCGTCTACCGGTTCGGCTATCTTAAAATACCGCTGGACCGCCGTGGAAGGCACTGAATTTCAGATTTCGTTCGATACGGGCAAAGACGGCAAGGTCAATTATATGTTCGGCGCTCAGTTCTATAAACCGGGCGTAGAAGACCATACCAACAATTCTTTGAGAGTGCGTCCGGGTCTTGACGATAAAAACGCCTGGGCAGAACTTGCCGAAAACATTGTTGACGGCGAAAGCTACGACGTTGAGTTTGCTCGCCTTAAGGTCAAGAACGGCGAAAACGCGGGCAAATATTACGTTTACTTCAAAATAAACGATGAACTCATAGCCGAAAGCTACGTAAACGAGGGCGTTGTTGACAGTAAGGGCAATTACAAGTCAAATCCCGGGGACGCGGACTGCCACCTTTCCAACGAGATTTATATGACCTTCTGGGGCGCCTCGGGCAATAAGATAAGCGCCATACCGGAGGAAGAAACCTACGACGTGTATGATGAAGTTACATACTATGACCTCCTTAGCGGCGGTAAACCGCTGACGGCGGAAAAAACGTCGCTCGAAGGCAATCCGAAGTTCGGCTATAACGCCACTTCTCCCTCTTATTCGGTTATATTTACATACCGCTGGACAGCGGGTTCATATAATCCCGGTAAACCGTATTATGTATTTTACTTTGATAAGTGGAGCGGAGGCGCGTATCCGTTCTGCCTCGCCGTAAAATCGCCCGGCTATTCAGGTCTCGGCGCGGCGGCGGGCGAAAACGGCGCGTGGCACCTTGACCCTTCAAAGAACGATCATATCGTTCAGATGAGCGAGCCGATAGTCGCCGGCAAAGAATATGATATTGAACACGCCCGTCTTAAGGTCGTTACAGGTCCCAACGTCCATAAATACTACGTTTACGTTAAGGTAAACGGCGAGATTATCTATGATTATTACTATGACGGCGATAACGGCGACGGAACCTACGGCAGTGCAAAGCAGGAGTTTGATCCGAATTATCTCAGATTTACCGACGGCACGTCCGATAACTACATTTCGGCAACGCCCATTATCGAAAACTACGAGACTTATGATGAGATATATTATTCCGATTTATTGAAGAGCGGAAAGGCGCTTCCCGTAGGCGGAACGAAGTTAAACGGCGGCAACGTATTTACCTATAACCGCACCTCACCCACCGGCTCGGCAATACTCAGATACCGCTGGACGGTAGGCAGTGTTGCAAAATTCCAGTTATCGTTCGAGAAGACTTCCTCGAGTGCTATGGAGTATATGTTCGGCGCGTGGCTATCGGAGCCCGGAGCTGAGGCGAACTACCCGAACGGCAGAATGTGGCTCAGACCCGGTTACGGTCCGCAGGTGGGCTTTGACACTGCTATCGAGCCCGGCACGGATCACGATATCGAGCTTGCGCGTCTTAAGGTGGTAAACGGTCCTAACAAGGGCAAGTATTACGTTTATATCAAGATCGACGGCGCGCTCATGGCCAAAGATTACGTAGCGGCAAACGTTGTAGACCAGAACCTTGATTATTATTCAAATCCGAACGATACTCAGTGCAGTATGACCTCAAACGAGATATTCTTAGCTTTCTGGGGAAGCGAAAACAATTATATCAGTGAGATCCCGTTTGAAGAGACCTATGAGGCATATGACGAAATAGGTTACGCCGATCTTTATAAGGACGGCAACCCCGTTCCGGAAAGCGGCAGAACGATGAGCGGCGCTACCGTGTTCACCTATAACCGCACTTCGCCCACCGGCTCGGCAATATTCAAATATCGTTGGACCATAGGCAGTGTTGCCAAATTCCAGATGTCGTTTGAAAAAACCGCATCCAATGCTATGGCGTATATGTTCGGCGCGTGGTTATCCGAACCGGGTGCCGAAGCAGGCTTCGATAACGGCAGAATGTGGCTGCGTCCGGGCTACGGTCCGCAGGCGGGCTTCACATCCGCCCTTACGGCAGGTTCATCCCATAACGTTGAATTTGCCCGTCTTAAAGTGGCGAACGGTCCGAATCAGGGCAAATATTACGTTTATATCAAGATAGACGACGCGTTGATAGCCGAAGATTACGTTGCGGCAGGCACAGTGGATGAAAACCTCGATTATTATTCCAAACCTAATGAAGTGCTTTGCAGTATACCCTCTAACGAGATATTCTTCGCGTTCTGGGGAAGCGAAGGCAACAAGCTTAGCGCTTATAAGGAAGTCGGCGTTAACGAGCATACGGGCACACGCGGCGATCTTGACGCCAACGGCATTATAAACACGGCGGACTTTGACGCTCTTATGACCTACCTGTTCGGCACGGCGGATACGTCCGTTATGCCCCAAGGCATAGCCGATTTCAACAACGACGCCGATGAAGACATCTGCGATATAATCGCGATGAAGAAGCATATCGCGCCTACTAACACCTATGCGAAACCGGGCGATCTTTCCGTAGGCACGCAGGAGCATCTTTTAGAGGATGAGACCAAAACGGTAGAGTATATTGCCGACGCTTCAGCGGCGCTCGGTGCGACCTCCTACCGCCTGAGCATGCCTATACATCAGCTTTATTACGCAACTGAGACAAACGGCGCAAACGTTAAAGCGGATAATATGAACGCGCTCAAAGGTTTGGTGGCGGCGCTTAAAGCGCAGGGCATTAACGATATACTTTACGTTACCGATTCGTTTATCCTGCCTTACGGCTACAACGATCCCGAAAACACCCACAACAAGACCGTTCCGGATCCGGTGAAGGATAACGCAAACTATCTTGCGTGGCTGAACGTTAACGCGGCGGCGTTTGCGGCTTTGGCAAGCGAGGTCCCCGAGATCAAGTTCTTCGAGCCGTTTAACGAGATAAACGTTATCGGATCAAGACTTGAAACCTACGGTATCGGCTGGAACGCGACCGAAGAACAGCAGGCGGCGCACAGGTTTACCGTAGCGGAAAAAGCCGGTATAATGGCTGACCTTTGCTGGTATGTATCCCGGGCGGTCAAGTCGGTCGATCCCGCCAATCAGGTAACAACGCCTTCGATCAGCCTTTCAAATAACGCGGTAGTTGAAAAAGAATTCCTTGACGCTTTCTATAAGGCGATCGAG
>JAFZIK010000062.1 GCA_017554405.1 Clostridia bacterium
GAAGCACACATTTGTCTGATATCCGATATCTGCCATCTGGCATCTGGTCGCAACCGCCCTGTTCGAATCCCTCCATATACTTAAAAAAGCAAGCCATACCTTTAGGTATAACTTGCTTTTTTGGCGGAGAGGATGGGATTCGAACCCATGTGGCATTGCTGCCAAACGGTTTTCAAGACCGCCTCGTTATGACCGCTTCGATACCTCTCCGTGCGACCGAAGTATTTTATCACAAATTATTTATCTTGTCAACACCGCAATTCTTGAAAAATCCGTTAGTTTGTATTATAATCGTATTAAGCATAAGGGAAGCCGGGTGAAACTCCCGCACGGGCACGCCGCCGTGATAAGCGATCATCGTCTGCCGTATACTCCCGCCGCAGGGAGCGAACGCCATTGGGACACCGTCCCGAGAAGGTCGGCAGATGTGCTTTAAGTCGAAAGACCTGTGCTTGAATTGCAAAACAGCGTTTATTTTGTAAACAGCCGCGAGCGCCGGTTATGTTTTGCGAAACTATATTTTTAAGGAGAAATGAATATGAGAAAGAGAAATTTGTTTTTAAAGATTTCCGCTCTTGTCATATCATTGGCGCTTATTGCGGCTATGGCGCTTTGTATGGCTTCATGCGGAAAAGATAACGGCAGCAGTCCCGCGCCTTCGGCAACAGCCGAGGTAAAGGAACTTGGCGAGGGCGAGACGCAGTTTAATTTCTACGTTGTTTATGAGGACGGCAAGACCGATACTTTTTCGGTTAAAACCGATAAAGCTACCGTTGGCGAGGCGTTACTGGACGCCGGTCTTATTTCCGGCAGTGACAGTGAATACGGTCTTTTCGTTGATACCGTTAACGGCGTTAAGCTCGACTGGAATACCGACGGCGCTTACTGGGCGCTTTACGAAGGCGATACCATGGCTTCCGAAGGCGTAAGCAGTATACCCGCCACCGAAGGCGCCGAATACTCGTTCAGATACACCAAAGGCTGATGAGCGTTAAAAGAATACAGCTTCGGGAAACGGTGCTGTTTGCACTGCTTGGCGCCTTTATGTTTGCTTCAAAGCAGGTGCTCGAATTTTTGCCCAACGTTCATATGCTCGCTATGCTTACGGTGCTTTATACGCTGATTTTCAGGGTAAAAGCGCTTATCCCGGTTTATGTTTTTGTGCTTTTAGAGGGCATAATAGCGGGGTTTAATCCCTGGTGGATACCTTATCTATACCTTTGGGCGATACTTTGGGCGTTGGCAATGCTTATACCGAGGAATATCCCGCCCGTTCCGCTTTCGGCTTGCGCTATGGCGGTATGCGCCATTCACGGGCTTTTCTACGGAACGTTATACGCACCGTTTCAGGCGCTGTATTTCGGTCTCACATTTAAAGGAATGATAAACTGGATAATCACCGGGCTCCCGTGGGATTTTATCCACTGTATAAGCAATATGCTTATGGGCGCGCTTGTTTATCCCGTTTACCTGCCGTTTAAAAAGGCAATAGACAGTTTTTACAAGAACGTTTAAAAAAACGCTTCGGAACTGCAAAGCTCCGAAGCGTTTTTGTGTATATGGATATTATAAAACCTTGCTTAAAAAATCGCGCAGTCTCGCGGTTTTCGGGTTCTCAAAAATTTCCTTTGGTGTGCCTTCCTCCATTATAACGCCCTCGTCTATAAAGAGAACGCGGTCTGCGACCTCCTTTGCAAATCCCATTTCGTGGGTAACTATAACCATAGTCATACCGGTCGCGGCAAGCTGTTTCATAACCGATAAAACCTCGCCCACCATTTCGGGGTCAAGGGCGCTCGTCGGCTCGTCAAAAAGCATAACGTCCGGATCCATCGCAAGGGCTCTGACTATCGCCACACGCTGTTTCTGTCCGCCCGAAAGCTTTGAAGGATATACGTTTGCTTTATCTGTAAGACCGATTTTTTCAAGAAGATAAAGTGCCTTTGCCTTTACTTCGGCTTTTACTTGGCTTTTTGATTTGTTATTTGCTTTTCTGGCTTTCATGCCGAAGTAAAGCGGCGCCAACATAATGTTATCCAGAACGGTTTTGTTGTTGAACAAGTTAAACTGTTGGAACACCATTGACATTTTTCTTCTGTAAAAGTTTATGTCTACCTTCGGGTCCGCAATATCAACACCGTTATATAGTATCTGACCGCCTGTCGGATCGTCCATACAGTTTAAGCAACGGAGAAAGGTTGATTTCCCGGAGCCTGAAGGACCGATGATGGCGATTTTTTCGCCATCGTGGATTGTTAAAGAAATGCCCTTGAGAACGTTCGTCTTTTTATCGAAGGTTTTTTCAAGATTATTTACTTCTATCACTCTTCTTCAGACTCCTTTCCATCAGTTTTATAAGTATTGTAATAAACAATACGAGAACGATATAAATAAGCGCCATTGCAAGGTAGGGGACCATAAATTCATAGTTGTTTGTTCCTATGTATTTAAATGCAACGTAAAGGTCAAGTGCGCCAACAAAGCTTACAATGGAAGTGTCTTTAATAAGTGCTATAAACTCATTTCCGAGCGTCGGCAAAATGTTTTTAACCGCCTGCGGAATTATGATTTTAAACATTGTAGTGCTGTATTTAAAGCCTATAGCGCGGCCGCCCTCCATCTGCCCGGGGTCAACCGAATTTATACCGCTTCGCATGATCTCCGAAACATAGGCTCCGCTGTTTAAACCGTATATCAGCATACAGGAAGAAAGGGCGCTGAGCGTGATCCCCATTAAAGGTCTTAAGACATAATATCCGACCAGCAACTGAACCACCAGCGGTGTTCCTCTGAAAAAAGCGACGTATACCTGGCATACGCGGTCTAAAATTCGGGGAAGAAGCTTATATTTAGGCATAACCTCAATAGAGGCGATTATTACACCGATCAGTATCCCGATTATCAAACCCACAACAGCGATAAGAACGGTGTTTTTAAGGCCTTCAATTACCTTTACATAGCCCTTCTTATCTATGAGCTCCTCCATAAATAATTGATATCTTAAGCCGAAATTACTCATATTATCTCCTAAGTCTTTGCAAAATTTATACCTCGCCGTAACGGCGAGGTATAAACAACTTCGTTTTTAATTAACCGTTAATTTTATTTATGGCTTTTGTTATGCACTGTGCCGGAGCTTCATCGATTATTACATAATCAACGTCACCGTTCAACATTGCGGTTACGGCTAAAGAACCGTTAGAAAAACCAACCTTGGTAACATTAAGTTTAGCAAAGCCGAAATCGTCATCGCCTTCAACGTAGAAGTCGCCTGTTGTTCCGTTCTGAACGCCGATCTTTACGTCTGAACCGAAGGACTGAAGGATCTTATCAACGTCTTCCTTTGTTTTGCAGTCGTTAAACTTATCGTTGTTGCTCTTTACGATGAGGTTCTGAGCCGCGTTGTAATAAGGATCGCTGAAGCTTACAAGCAGTTTACGGTCTTCTTTGATCGTGATACCCGCCATACCTACATCGGCACCGCCGGTGTTAAGTGTTTCAAAAATAGTATCAAAATCGATCGATTTTATAACCAGTTCTTTTCCGAGATAGTCAGCCAGCATTTTTGCAAATTCCATATCGATACCAACGTATTTGTTGCCGCTTGTGTATTCAAACGGTTCGAAACCGGGCTCGGTAACAACGACCAACTGATCTTTTGAAGAATCCTCTGTAGCCGATTCTATTTCAACGGGTGAACCTTCGCCAAAGTAGTGGCTGATAACCTCATCATATTTGCCGTTGCTCTTAATTTCGGCAAGGAAATTGTTTACGGAGGTTAAAAGCTCGGCATCACTCGGATTAACGGCAAAAGCATATTCCTCGCTTGAAAGGGGGATATTAATTACCTTTGCGGTGACTTTTGAGTCTGAATTACCTCCGCAGGCCGCCATAGATAATACGAACAGCACTGCAAGCGCTAAAGCTAAAAGTTTTTTGATGTTTTTCATTTTCGTTTCCTCATTTCTTTGATTTGATGTTACGATTATAGCACCGCTTTTATGCATTGTCAAGCATAATTTTGCATAAATATACAACAAAATGATTGAAATATCGCTATTTTGCTATGTGTATGTTGCATAAAAATGAATATTATGCCTAAATTATGCATACTAATATAGGTTTTCAAGAGTAAAGGAATGTTCCTTATATATCATATCGAGCGCAAAGCTTATCCTGCTTGCGGCGGAGTAAAACTGGAAGCCGTCTTTTTCCTTTGCCGCCTCAAGCATACTTGCGGCAAGCATATTGATATCGTCAAGATTATTATGATCGGCAAAAAGCGATATCATCTCGGATTCCTTTTTAAAGCCGTTTTTAAACGCCTCGGTCGCCGCGGCGGCTTCCGTGAACCTTTTTTCCAAAAACAGCCGCTCGCATTCGTAAACGGCGTTTTTTGCCGCTTTTACCGATCCGTGCACCGTAAGCCGGCTTATTATACATATTATTATAATCACCGAAAACAGCGCCGCCGCCGCAATAAGCCTTTTCATCAAACACCACTCTCCGCATTTATTATGTTATAGCTTCCGTCCCGGTCAAGCGTCATAAGAAAAACGTCCTTAATGCTCCTGCTGTTTTTATCGAGAATACTCAGAACGTCGGCTTTCGTTACCGAAAGGGCGTCAAGCGATTCGGGGACTATTTTGCCGTCGCTTATAACGGGCAGGGGCAGGGCGTCGGGCTTGTTTTTGATTTTCAGGTCCTCGGCGGTGGCGTTTTGCTTACTGCCTTTAAGCAGCACGCTCAGGTTCCCGTTTGCCTCTAGGATCGCAAAGCTCACGTCCTCGATGTTGAATACGTTTTGCCCGCGCAAAAGCTCTATCAGGTCAAAAACGGTCATTCTAAGATCGCGCATCGCCTGGCGGTCTACCGTTCCGTTCTTTATTATAACTACCGATTTTCCGCTTAAAAGCTTTCGCGCCTTAAAGCTTTTAAGGGTTATAGCCGAAACGCATATTTCAAGTATAACGAGCAAAAACACCGCCACGATACCGTTTATTACCGGCTGATCCTTATCCTGAAGCGGTATGGCGGCTATCTCGGATATAAGCAGAGTTATAACAAGCTCGCTCGGCTGCATATCGCCGATCTGCCGCTTGCCCATAAGGCGTATCGCCGCGGTAACGGTTATATAAAGTATAAGCGTCCTTATTATCACCGATATCAAAATTAACACCTCAAGGGTTATTATGGCAATTATTTCTTGCAATATTATCGGTTTAGTGATAAAATCATAAAATGAAGTTTTAAAAAACGGAGTTGGTAAATTTAATGGATGACCCCGGGAGTAGTATCTCTCTGCTGATCTTTTATTTTTGTATGATACTCTGCTGCGGATATTTTGCCGCCAGCGAAACCGCGCTTTCAAGCGTTAACCGCATTCATCTTATGAGCCACGCGGATAACGGCGATAAGCGCGCTTTAAAGGTGCTTTATCTGCTTGATAATTTTGATGAGGCGCTTTCTACTCTGCTTATAGGCAATAACATCGTTAATATAGCATGCACTACCGCGGCGGTTGTTATCGTCGGTCGTGCCCTAAAAAGCTTTTCGGTTGCATCGGCGGCTTCTTTTGCCACGGTGATAACTACCGTTCTGCTTTTCTTTTTGGGTGAAATGCTGCCCAAATGTTACGCAAGGTATTGTAACGAGTCCTTTTCAAAGGCGGTTGCACCCTCGCTTATTTTTTTGATGAAGGTCTTAAAGCCGCTTTCTGCGTTTTTTGCTTTTTTAGCAAGGTCGGTCAATTCGCTTTTCGGGCGCCACGCGGGGCAGGAGGTCACCGTTACCGAGGATGAACTCCAGGCGATAGTTGAAAACATATCGGAAGACGACGATTTTGATGACCAAACGCAAAAGCTCGTCCGTTCGGCGCTTAAGTTTTCGGATAAAAAGGCAAAAGAAATAATGGTGCCGTGGGATGAGGTAACAAAGATCGCGGCGGGCACCAAAATAGATGAAATACCCGAAATCATCAAAAACACCACCCATTCGCGCATACCCGTTATGTCAAGGGAAGGCGCGGTCCGCGGCGTTTTGCAGATAAGAAAATTTTTACGCGCTTATTTTGAAAACAAGCGCGTGATACTGGCTTCGGTAATGGACTATCCTTATTTTGTTAAACCGGACGTTAATATAGACGATCTGCTTACCGCGTTAAGCAATCACCGGCGCAACCTTGCAATAGTCAAGCGGGGCGAAACGCTTTTGGGCGTTGTTACCATCGAAGATATCCTCGAGGAGCTCGTGGGCGAGATCTACGATGAGGAAGAAACCGGGGGTGATACCCCGTGAGCAATTTGATTTATTATATCGAGATAATTATTTTTATATTGCTTTCGGCTTTCTTTTCGGCAAGCGAAATGGCGTTTTCCTCGGCAACAACGCTGAGGCTCAATTCTCTTAACGAAGCCAAAAGCACCCTTTCAAGGCGAACCGCGTTAAAGATAAAGGATAGGTTCGATGATTCCCTCGGCGCGATACTCGCCGGCAACGGGCTGGTCAATAACTTTTCGTCAGCAATTGCCGCGGTCATAGTGATATCGCTTTTAGGGCAGGAGTTCGCTTTTGTTTCAACTGTTGTTATGACCCTCCTGCTTCTTACCTTCGGTGAGGTGTTGCCTAAAAGCCTTGCAAAGCAGTTCCCGGAGCGGTTCTGCCTGTTTGCGGCGGTGCCGGTATACGCGCTTACCCTAATCCTTAAACCGTTTCTTTTTATCGTGGTAAAGGCGGTGGATTTCATATCCCGGCTTTGGGCGGATAAGGTGAGCGATAGCGAGGCGGTCTCCGAGGATGACCTTGAAAACATCATCGATATAGTCGGTGATGAGGGTGTGCTCGATGAGGATGAGGTAGACCTGCTTCAAAACGCGCTCGATTTTGATGAGGTGCTTGCCTATCAGATCATCACCCCGCGCGTTGATATGGAAGCGATAGATATCACCGATCCGTATGAAACAAACGTAAAAAAGATACTTGAAACCACCTATTCGCGCCTGCCCGTTTATGAGGATACGCCTGATAATATAATAGGCGTTCTCTATATAAACCACGCGATGAAAGCCATGATCGATAACGAAAAGATCAATATCCGCAAACTTATGCTCGAGCCGGTGTTCGTTCATAAAACCATGCCTATACCGGACGTTCTCGAAAAGATGAAGGAGAACAAGTGCCATCTGGCGGTGGTGCTCGATGAATACGGCGGCACGCTTGGCATAATAACAATGGAGGATATACTCGAACAGCTCGTTGGCGAGATATTCGATGAGACCGATGATATCGAGCCCGAGTTCGTTTGTATCGACGATACCCACTATGAGGCGCTCGGCGATATGCGCATATATGACTTTTTCGATGAATTCGATATGGATATTGAGCAGAACGAGGATTTTGACGGCGATATAACCACCCTCGGCGGATTTGTTACGAGTATGCTCGAAGGCGAGGTGGAAAAGGGAAGCACCTTCTGTTACGAGGGGCTTCGCTTCACCGTTCTTGAGGTCGAGGATTTCCGCGTGCTTAAAGTCGCGGTCGAGATCCTCCCGCAACCCGAGGAAGACGAGGAATAAATACCAATAAAAAACGCGGCGGCGGGAAATCCCACCGCCGCGTTGAATATATAACGTTAAAACCATATCGAATACTTACATCCGCAGTAGTTTTGCCGGTATAAGCCGAGTTCGTTTGAAAGTTCTGTTGAGCGCTTATAGCCCTCTTTTTTCTTAAAATCCGAGCGCAGGAATTTAACGCCGTATTCCTTTTCGGCTTCTATGCCTACCGCGTTTAGTATATCGGCGTTTTTATGAGGGCTGACGGTAAGGGTGGTGCAAAAATAATCGGCGCCGATTTCTTTTGCCTTTCTTGCCGTTTCAAAAAGGCGGAGCTTAAAGCACTGTTCGCACCGTTTGCCGCCTTCTTTTTCATCTTCAAGACCCTTTGCGGCGGCTTCAAACCTTTCCGGCTCATAGGGCGCCGGTATCATCTCAATATCGCTGTTAAACTCGGGGCAGGCAAGCAGTTTACTGAACTGCTCCGCCCGTTTTTTATACTCCTTTTCCGGATAGATATTGGGATTATAATAGTAAAGCTTTAGCTTAAAATGCCTTGCCAGCCGCTCGAGCACCGCGCTTGAACAGGGGGCGCAGCAGCATTGAAGCAGCAGCGTAGGCTTTCTATCACCCAAAGCGGCGATCTCTTTTTCCATTGTTTCCTGATAGTTTTCTTTCATATCCTAACTCCGTTTTTGATGGATATATTCTATCACAGAACCGGCGTGCTTTCAATAAATAAGGTGACTGTTTTATATTACAAAAATGTAATTGTTGTTAACATATTGTAAATTGAATAAATTTATAGTATATAGTAATATGGACAATGGCATTTTATGTAGAAAAAAGGAGAACGTATGCTTAAAAACATATTTTTGGTCATACCGTCGCTCAATCCCGATGAAAAGCTCGGCAAAACCATAGCGGATATGATAAGCGCAGGCTTTAACAATATAATAGTTGTTGATGACGGAAGCGATGAGGATCACGTTCGCTTTTTTCCGACCGCGAATAACAATATAACCCTTTTAAAGCATGAAGTTAACCGCGGCAAGGGCGCCGCGCTTAAAACCGCCTTTAAATACATAACCGAAAATTTCCCGGAAGCCGATGGCGTTGTTACCGCCGATGGGGACGGTCAGCACGCCCCGGGCGACGTTTTACGGTGCGCAGAGGAAATATCCGATAAAAAAGAATTGATCCTCGGCTGCAGGGATTTTTCCGGCGCCGATATCCCGGGAAGAAGCCGTTTCGGCAATAAGACAACTTCTTTTATTTTCAAGGCGCTTTGCGGTAAAGCGATATCCGATACCCAAACCGGGCTTCGCGGATTTCCGGCGTGTTTGCTTAAGTATCTTTGCACCGTTAAGGGCGACCGTTTTGAATATGAAACCAATATGCTCCTTAAGTGTATAGGTGATAATATCCCGATAAGGGAAATAAAAATAGAAACGGTATACATAGAGGAAAACAAAACCTCGCATTTCAGACCCGTCCGCGATTCGGTGAGGATATACAGATTCCTTTTTGCTTACGTTTTAAGCTCGCTTTGCTCCTGCGCGGCGGATATGCTCTGCTTTATAGCTTTTCTCAAACTGTTCGGCGTATGGGGGATAGTATCGCCGGTATACGCGCCGGGCGCGGCTACGGTGCTTGCGAGGATAATTTCTTCGATACTTAATTACACCATAAACAAAACAAAGGTTTTCGAGCATAAGGGTCACATTAAAAAAACCGTGTTCAAATATTATACGCTGGCGGTAGTCCAGATGCTGGTCTCGGCGGCGGCGGTAACTGCAATAACATACCTGCTCGGCGCGAAAACGTTTGGAAGCAGCATTATAAAAATGGCTGTAGATACCTTTATATTCTTTTTCAGTTTCAGAATACAAAAGCTTTGGGTCTTCAGAGGTGAATAATTTTGGCAAAGCACTTTAAACAAAGAAAAACCAGAATAATAAATGCCGGAACGGAAATTAAAACGGAAATGGAAATAGTGGCTAAACCGAAATCAAAAGTAGGAGTATGGACCGTTGTCAGGCGGACGCTTCTTGTTTTGCTTACCGTTATCCTTATGGTGGTTGTAACGCTGTTTTCCGCCGGTATGATGCTGGCGCACGGTCCGAGCGAGACTGTATGCCGTATGCTCGTTATATCCGCCAAACAGGCGAGCGCCACCAAATGGCTGCCTTCGCTTTTCCTTTCAAGCGAACGTATCGAGAGCATTATGAAGGATAGCGAGAACATCAATATCGATGAGGTCAGCGAAGAGGACTACGGCAAGGATGAAAGCTTCAAGGAAATAGAAGCGGATGAAAACGGTCTTAAGCTTATCTTCTTTACAAAGCCGCTTTTTAAGGGATATATGCTTATAGTCGAGGATCCCTCAAGGGTCAAGGTCGGCATATCCACCGAAAACTTCAGCTCGGCTCAAAGGGGCGCGCGCATATTTGATATAGCCGATAAGTATGGCTGCGTCGCCGCAATAAACGGCGGCGAGTTTGCCGATGTGGGCGGTCAGGGGACCGGCGCCCAGCCGATGGGGATTACCTTTTCCTTCGGCAAGAAGGTCTGGAGCGACAGTCACAAGCGCACCTTCATCGGCTTTAACGATGAAAACAAACTGATCTGCACCGAGGGTATGACCGAGAAAAAGGCAAAGGAATTGGGTATCAGGGACGGCGTATCCTTCCAGAACGGCAACGTGCTTATAGACAGTGAGGACGGCACCGTAAAGCTTTATTACGCCGATAACAACACCGGCACCTCCCAGCGGACCGCTATCGGTCAGCGTAAGGACGGCACCGTTTTAATGCTTGTTACCGACGGCCGCAGCGGCGACAGTCTCGGCGCCACCCGAAACGACGTTATAGATATTATGGCGTCCTACGGTGCGGTGAGCGCCGGTATGCTGGACGGCGGCTCCTCCGCGCTACTTTATTACCGAAACTATTTCGATATATATGATGTTGATAAATCGACCCTTGATAAATATCAGCTTCAGGGTCTTGTAAACAGATATAAGGCGTTTGTTCCGCCCAGAACCATGCCTACGTATTTCATAGTTGCGGAAGCCGCAGATGCGGAAACTGCAACTGCGGAAGCCACAACCGAAGAAGCGGGGGAAGAATAATATGAAGAAGATCGGTATTTTTTATTGGATCTATTTCGGATTCATAGCCCTGTTTTTAATACTGCTGATAGCCGGGCTTTCGGTTTTGCGTAATTTTTTAAAAACCTATGAAGCGGCGCAGCCCAAAAACATCGCTCAGGATATCTGCGATGAATTCATCAAATACGGCAAGGTCGAAGAACTGAAGGATAAGTATAACCTTAAACTTTCAGATTACGAGGATATCGAAAAAGCGCAAAAGGTTTTGGAAGAGGCGGTCGCCGGGAAAAAGCTTGAGGTTTTCCATTCCTCCCGCACTCCCGAAGGCAGCGAAATATGCTTTTCAATTAAAGCGGATGATAAGGCTGTGGCGTTTGTGGCGCTTTCAAAGAGCGATAAAAAAATGGCTTTCGGCCTCCAGGGTTATAGCGTTGATTCGATCTTCTTTTCCAACGATCTTTATAAAACGGTAAGCGTTATTTTCCCATCAAGCGCAACGGTTTGCGTAAACGGTAAAACTGCATCTAAGGAAGATATCATAAGCGCGTCGCTGCCCGAAATAAGAAATTACACCTTCGGGGAAGACGCCGTTTATCAGTGCCTGCTTCAGATACCCGATATGCTTTGCGCGACCGCGCAGGTTACGGTAGAAGCGGACGATGCTTCCGAATATACCGTAAGCAAAACGGAAGACTATTATTCGGTGGAACAGCGCTTCAGCGATGATCTGACCGCCGAGATAGTGGACTTTGCCCTTGAGGGCGCAAAGGTTTACGCCGCCCATATGCAGGATGCCGCGTCCCTTGCCGCCGTAGCGAAATATGTTGATACCAAGAGCAAGTTTTATGAGAGTCTTGCGGATACAATAACAAGATTTGCCTGGAAGCACGATAGCTATAGCTTTGAAAACGTTGAGTGTTCATCGCTTATGAAGCATTCCGAAGAGATCTACAGCTGCCGCATAAAATTTGTAAACGTTTTAAAACTCGGCTCAAACATTTCAAAGGATCCTTTTGATAAGCGCGTATACGTCCGCGTAAGCGGAAAAACCAAAAAAATAATCGATATGCAGAGAATAGAGTGAAAACTGTGAAAAAAAACGGAATTACCATTCGTCCCGAAGAGCAAAAAGACCGCCGCGCGGTCGAAGAGCTCGCGCGCGACAGTTTCTTTAACGTTTACCGCCCCGGTTGCCTTGAGCATTACGTTTTGCACGTTATGCGCGATAGCTTTGATTTTGTAAAAGAACTCGATTTCGTAATGGAAAAAGGCGGCGAGTTGATCGGGCAGAACGTTTTTGTAAAAGCGAAGATACGGGCTGATAGCGGTAAGGATATACCTATCGTAACGATGGGACCTATCTGCATAAGAAACGATCTTAAACGTAAAGGCTACGGTAAAATGCTCCTTGATTATTCGCTTGAGCGCGCAAAAGAAATGGGCTTCGGCGCGGTTTGCTTTGAAGGCAACATCGCCTTTTACGGTAAAAGCGGATTCGACTACGCAAGTAAATTCGGTATTCGCTACCACGGCTTGCCCGAGGGCGCCGATTCCTCCTTTTTCCTTTGTAAGGAGCTTATACCCGGTTATCTTAAAGACGTGACCGGCGAGTATAAAACTCCCGATATTTACTTTGTTGATGAAAAAGAGGCGGAAGAATTCGATAAAACCTTCCCGCCGAAACAGAAGCTTAAACTCCCGGGTCAGTTATTCGGATAAGTTTACGCTTTTAAAAAATCCGCCTTTCGGTAAATTAAAATTACCGGCTGAACACGAATCTTGTTCAGCCGGGTTTTTGTTGCCCTAAAACTACCGAATATAAAACGGAAAGTATGCATTTGTTTGCGTTAAATATATTATCGGCTCTTTTCAGCTTCTTTCACTTTCTCGTAGAATTCCATGTTGTCTCTGATCCTATCTTGGTCCTTTTTGGATAGTTTAGACCACTCGCTTTGATATTTTGAAATGCCGAACACAGCAGCCGTTATTATCAGCGTGAGCAGTAACGCGGCAATTAGATACAGTAAAAACGGTATCTTTTCCCAAATCGAATGAAATGCGGATGCTATAAGGAATGAACTTATAAGCACTAAACCGATCCCTATAAATAAATGATTGTGAAAAAACAAATATCCGCCGCCTGTTGCGATCGCAATGCCGAGTATTAAGGAAATTGCAAATTCCACCTTTGAGGTTCGCTTTTTGGGCGGCTTACCTCCTTCGGGTGTTTCTGTTTTTTCAACCGGCGGTGATAATTCTTTGATCGCTCTGACTATATCCCCGGGGTTTTGACAAGTGCGAAAAGTAAATTTTCCGTCCTGCGTTATGATCGATACGCCGTCAAAAAATGCGAATTCCGCATACTTTACCTTTTCAATAGGAATGTCAAACGGCTTGCCGGAAGGGAGTATCCCGAAAACATTTTCGTTTGTAACGATCAATTTGCATTGCGAATTGCCGGGGAATTCACCTTCAATTACAGTTGTTTGTTTCATAACTCCATAATCTCCATATTAAATTTGCGTGGTAGTTATAGTTTATCATAAAAGGTGCGAAAAAGCAAATATAAAAGAATAATCGGGCTAGCCCGAATGATAATTATAAGTGAAATCGCGGCGATGCCGCGGTGAAATCTTCGGGCAATGCCCTCAGGTGAAATCGAAGTCTGCGACTTCGGTGAAATTAAATCCGTCCTACACCCCGCGAAGCGGGATTTCACCGCCGAAGGCGACTTCACCCACCGTAGGTGGATTTCTCCCGTCCGCAAGGACGGATTTAGTTGAAAAGACTCATCTTTTGGTAGACAAAAGATGAGTCTTTTCTGGTCGAGGTGACAGGACTTGAACCTGCGGCATCCAGTTCCCAAAACTGGCGCGCTACCAACTGCGCTACACCTCGGAATCTATATTTAGTTTAGGATCTTGAATTTTACATGGTAATTACCGTTTTGGCAACCCACCTTGCGGTGCCCAAAAGTTTTAACGGCTTGGAGCGCCTAAAACTTTTGACCGC
>JAFZIK010000063.1 GCA_017554405.1 Clostridia bacterium
AAGCCCGCGGGGTTTTGCGATAGCGCGTGGGATACTCTTTCGCCCTTTGTTATGGCTCTTGCCCACGGCGCCGAAAATTTCTATGACGGGTGGATGAAGAACAAAAGATCCGCGATGATCTCTTGTAACGACGGCTTTCGCCCGGTAAGTTTTCTTTTGGAAACGACCGAAGAGGACGCGGACTGATAAACACGATTTTTCGGAGGAATAAAATGAACGGAACATACTTTGAAGAAGCAAGAAAACGCTGGGGCGATACCGCGGCGTGGAAAGAATTTGAAAATCAGTCGGATACGTCAAAAGAAACGGGCGACGGGCTGATGAAACTGTTTGCGCGGCTCGGCGAGTTTAAAAACCTTCCACCCGAAAGTGTCGAAGCGCAGGCGGCGGTCTCGGATATTCAGCTGTATATAACCGAGCATTATTACGAATGCACCGACGAGATCTTCGCCGGGCTCGGCGAGATGTATGCCGCCGACGAGCGGTTCAGAACGAATATCGACAAAGCCGGCGGTGAAGGAACGGCAGAGTTCGCCCGCACCGCGATACGCGTCAAATGCGGCAATCACTTAGCAAAAGCATAAGCAACTATCCCGACAAATCGGGATTTGCGGAGGATTGATATGGAAAAGAACAGACTTGAAGCGTTCAGCGATGGTGTGCTGGCGATCATCATCACAATTATGATACTGGAACTGAAGCAGCCGGTCAGCGACGGATGGGGCGACTTCTTCGCGCTCTGGCCTACATTGCTTACGTATATGCTCAGTTTTCTGTTTATCGCAATTTACTGGGTGAATCATCACATCATTATCAATCAGGCGCAGCGGGTCAATTACCCGATATTATGGTGCAATATCGCGTGGCTTTTCGTGATGTCGTTCATACCGTTCGCAACGGCGTGGATCGGTAATCATCCCACGTCGTTCGCGCCTGTATGCCTGTATTTTACGGACTTGCTTCTGGCGTGTCTGACCTTCCATCTTATGGTGTATCTGATTGCACGTGAGAACGGTATGGCAAAGCAATTTAAGCTGAGCCTTCGAAATATCATCAGCATTATCACTTACACGTTGGCGGCGGCTCTCGGCGGCTTCTGCCCGATTGCGGCGTATATCGTAGTTGCAATCGTTTCGTGCTGGTGGATCTTCCCCGAAAAGAAAAAAGAAAGCAAATGATCCCGACAAATCGGGATTTGCGGAGGATACTGTAATGACACAATACGAACGTATGGTAAATGGACTGATATACGACCCCGCGGATGAAGAAATCGCAAAGGAGCAGTTCCTGTATCTCGACCGGCTTTGGGAGTTCAATCAGCTGAAGCCCTCCGACTATGAGAAAAAGCAGCAGTATATGAAAGAGGTCTTCGCCGAATGCGGCGAGAACTGCTATATCGAGCTACCGTTTCACGCCAACTGGGGTGGGCATCATGTGCATTTCGGCTCCGGCATTTACGCAAATTCCAATCTCACGCTTGTTGACGACGGACATATCTACGTCGGCAACAAGGTGATGTTCGGTCCGAACGTAACGATTGCGACAGCGAATCATCCGATCGATCCCGAATTGCGCTCGCGCGCTTTGCAGTATAACAAGGACGTGCATATCGGCGAGAACGTATGGATCGGCGCGGGAGTTATCATCGTGCCCGGAGTACGTATTGGAAAGAACAGCGTTATCGGCGCAGGAAGTATTGTAACGAAGGATATTCCCGAAAACGTCGTCGCCGTCGGCAATCCTTGCCGTGTGCTGCGTGAAATATCCGACCGTGACAAAGAGTTCTTTTACAAAAACGAACGGATTGACCGGGAAGAGTTAGTTTGACAAATTCCGGTTTGTTGAGGTAAATGAAATGATAATTGAAACTGAAAGACTGATACTCCGTCCGTTTCTTGAATCGGACGCGGCGGACGTTTACGAATACTTACACAAACCTGCGGTAAACTGCTTTGCGTCGATGAAACTGGATACGCTTGAAGACGCAAAGGCGGAAATGAAAAAGCGCATTGGAGAGACCGAGTATTACTTTGCCATTACTCTCAAAGACGGCGGCAAGGTTATCGGAGAGATCGACGCTTATCCCGAAGCCGGAGAGCCGCACGAGGATGAAATCGCGCCGAAGGACACGTTCAGCCCGTGCTGGATGCTGAACCTGAACTATACCGGAAAGGGCTACGCCTATGAAGCGGCGCACGCTTTCTTCAATTACCTGTTCAACGAAAAAGGCGCACGGCGCATATACGCATATACAGAGGATGACAACCTACCGAGCCAGCGCCTTTGCGAAAGACTCGGTATGCGCCGCGAAGGATTGTTTCTTGAGTTCATCTCGTTCGTGAAGAATCCGGACGGCACGCCGCATTACGAAAACACATACGAATATGCCATCCTGAAAAAAGAGTGGAGCAAGTAATAAATATTTCCGATAAATTCCGGTTTATCGATGTGAAAACCGTCAAATATCAATTGACCGAAAAACCGCCGCACCAAAGCACACTGCTCTGATACGGCGGCTCTGACAGTCCCCCGGACTGTCATTCACTACCGCCTCACCCTCCGGGTCATTCGCCCTTCGGTCTCATAACCCGGAGTGCAGGTAAATACTCTCCGTATTCAGAAAATTACCGGCACCGCAAAAACGGCACCGGCAATTTTTGGTTGCGGGGGAAGGATTTGAACCAACGACCTCCGGGTTATGAGCCCGACGAGCTACCAGCTGCTCTACCCCGCGATATATTTGCCCTTTTTAGGGCGCTTTTCGATTATATCACAATCGTTTTATTATTGCAAGAACTTTTTTACGTATTTTTATAATATGTTCCGAAGGTCCAGAATATCCCTTATTTCGTAGGTAGACTTGAAGCGCGCCTGTTCGCCCTTACGGTTAAGCCAGCAGGTGTCCATTCCGGCGTTTATGCCACCCAAAATATCCGAGGTTTCAGAATCGCCTATAACCAGTATCTTTTGCCTGTTTTTTTCGGGGGTATGCGCTATAACGTAATCGAAATACGCCGGTTCCGGCTTTTTGGATCCGGTATCCTCGGAAATAAAAACGTGATCAAAATAACGTCCGAGCCCGGATTCGGCGATACGCTTATGCTGGGTTTTTGATACGCCGTTTGTTACTATGCAAACGGTATAGCCCCTGCTTTTTACAAAGCCGAGTATTTCCTTTGCACCGGGCAGACAGGCGTGACCCTCGGCAAGCAGGGAAAAATACTTTGCCGACATCTCTTTTGTGTTCGCCGTTTTGCCTATGGTGTTTAAAAGCTCGATAAACCTGCCCTCAAAGATATCCTCTTTTTTTATCTCGCCGCGCTCGAAGCGTTCCCAGAATCTTTTATTTATTGCCGAATAGGCGGAAATATACTCGTCCTTAGGCTCTATACCGTAAAGCGGCAGAAGTTTCTTTATCGCGCCTTTTTCGGCGGCGGAAAAATCAAGCAGGGTATTATCAAGGTCGAAATAAAGCGTTGTATACTTCAAAGCTTTTGCGCCAGTTCCTTTATATAGTTGCGGGTCTCTTCGGCTATCTCCTTATGATTGAGGGCTACCTCGATATTTGCCTTGAGCATACCGAATTTATTGCCCATATCGTAGCGGGTGGCGGCGAAGTCCACACCTATCATACCTTTCTTGCGGGCGAGGGTCTTCATCGCATCGGTAAGTTGAAGCTCGTTGCCCACGCCGAGTGTGGTCTTGCGAAGGATATCGAATATCTGCGCATCAAGCACGCAGCGCCCGAGCACCGCAAAGTTTGAAAACTTATTGCCGATAGCCGGCTTTTCTATCATATCCGAAACGTCGTATATCTTATCCTCTTTAAGCGCCACCTTAAGCGAGCTGTATTTAACTATAAGCTCATCGGGAACCTCTTTTATGCCAACAACGGATTTGCCGTATTTTTCATAGGCGTTGCAAAGCTCAAGCGTTGCGGGGGGTTCGCCTATAATAACGTCGTCACCGTAAAGCACGGCAAACGGCTCCCCGCCGACGAAGCTTTCGGCTTTTAGCACCGCGTCGCCAAGCCCTCTCGTTACCTTTTGCCTTATAAAGAATATGTTTGCGAGGTTTGCAACGGCTTTAAGGTCGCGCAGCATTTCATAATTGCCGCGCAGACGCATCATTTCCTCAAGCTCGATAGAGTGATCAAAGTGGTCTTCTATCACGTTTTTGCCGCGGTTGGTGATGATAAGTATATCGGTTATGCCGGAGGCGACCGCCTCTTCAACTATATACTGTATCGCCGGTTTATCAACAATGGGCATCATCTCTTTGGGGATCGCTTTTGAAGCGGGCAAGACCCTTGTTCCGAGCCCCGCCGCGGGAATGATCGCCTTTTTTATCGTCATATTTCTCCCACCTTAAATATACTTGTTATCTGAAAAATCCGTATAAAATCTCCGCAAGCATCTGCGCCCCGAAAAATCCGGTTATAAACAGAAAAATATTTGCGCCGCCCTTTTTGCGGTAATCAAGGTCGATATCATCGCTTTCCTTCTTTATGCGGCGCACGGTCTCTATAACGTGGTTGCGGTAGATCCTGTCACCGAACATCCCGCAAACAACGCTTAAAGCAGTATAGAGAAAACCGCCCGCCATAAAAAGATAATAAAACGTGCCGCCCGCCGCGGGATTTGCCGCAACCGAAGAGGCGATCTTGATATACTCCGCGGTGGTCATACCGTCCTGATTCATAAAGGGCATCATAAACAGCATAAAGCATACCGAAAGTATGCCGGTAACGGCGCTTATAAGATACATTTTTCTCGATAAAAACCAGCCGAAGGGGAACAAGAAGGCAAACCAGTTCCAGCCCACCTTTTTGCCTTCTTTCATAGCGGCGAATTTAGGTATATACCGGGTAGTGTTCGAAAAAACGAATCTGCGCGCTTCGGCGGCTGTAACGCCCCCGCCAAGATCGGTGTTCTCGGGAACGCCGCCCAAAAAGTCGTAAGGAACGAACGCGGGACCGCCCACCGCCTTGAAGTTGGGGGCGCCGCACTTGGGGCAGGACCGCTCGCTTATATCATAGCTTTCGCCGCATATATCGCAAACGGTATTTGCGGCTTCGCTTTTTTCTTCTTTTGCCGGGGATACGGTATCTTCCGGCTTTTTATACGCCTCATCCGTGCCGTGTTTATCCTCAAATACGCAGTGACCTACGGAATTATAGCAGTCCCTGTGATAAGGGGCGCCGCAATCCGGGCAATATACCACGTCGTCATCCTCAAAAAGATACGCGTGGCAAACGCTGCATTTAAGCTTTTGTTCACTCATTATAATACCTCTGATGTGTTTTCTGAAACTACCGGGAGATTATCCTCCGATTTGATTATAATACCCGATATTGACTATATATCTTTTCACGGAACCGTCCGAAAAAGTAACTTCAAGCTCCGGACGTCCCAATATGTCGGACGTTATCATACTTATAATCAAGATGGCCATACATACAATAAATATGCCGGCTATTACATTTGAGACGGACGTTCCTCTATGTGGATCAAAGCAAACGGTCGAGGTGTTTTGGCAGTTCGAAAGCGGCGATTTGTTGTTAATTCTTTTTGCGATGTGCCTTTTGTAAATATACATACCGAAAAGTCCGATAAGTATGGCGCAAGCAAAATCAAGCAATACCGCGGTATGGTTAATTACTTTAAAAAACGTTGTATAATTGTTTACATCGTTTATACTGTCAATATGGACTATGCTGCCTAAAGCGTCCGGGCCTAAAAATAACGCAAAGAAGGAAGCGGTTAAAGCCGCAAACTCATAAGCGACAGAATCCAAACCAAACGACGACACGGCTTCTTCATACATCCCTATAGCCAAACGAACACCGGTGATCAACGCGCCGATAGCTCCGAAAAGGCAGGCGTGTTTATACATTTTGCGGTATAAAAACCATATCATTACGCCCAACGGCCCAAACAGCAAGCCCAATAAAAACGGTGACCAGCACCAGGAGATCTTCGAACCTTTTTGCTCCATACGCAGAAGTTCGGGAATGATTCTGTTTCTGTTCTTGTCCACAAATCCCGCCACGGTGTTTACGGGGTTGCCGTCGATAAGATCCGGCGGAGAAGCAACGTTTGCCGGCTGTGCTTTATCGGGTGAGGGGGAGGAGGAATCCGAACCGTTTGCATCGTTCAAAAGCGCCGGTCGTTTGCCGAGACAGTTTGCGATATGCTTTTTGTAAATATATAATCCGAAAAGCCCGATAAGTATCGAAAATACAAAACAGATAAAAGATTTGGTAAAGAAAAAAGCGTTAAAGATATCGAGATATCCGAGTTTTTTGGTATATAATAGAAAGGTTAAATCCAGGCGGCCGCAGAGAAAGACAGATGCGCGCAAAACAATTAATAGCAAAGGCAAAAGGGCGATAACGAGTGTTTTTGCCGACAAATCGGCAAAAACATTGAAGATGCCGTTTAAAACAGACAATATCATGTTCCGATCCGTGGGAATGCCGTATTGGGCGTTCTCATGCACGCCATTATAAGAGTCAATCGCCGAATCTGCGACCAAAAAGGCCGGAAAAGCCAAACGGGCAAATATGATCAGCGCGCCGATCGCTCCGAAAAAGCAGGCGGGTTTATACATTTTGCGGTATAAAAACCAGAACATTATGCCTATCGGTCCAAAAAAGAAACCCAATAAAAACGGCGGCCAGCACCAGGATATTTTCGAGTTTTTTTGTTCCATACGCAGCAGTTTCGGAATAATCTTTTTGCTGTTCTTGCCTACAAATTCCGCAACGCTGTTTACGGGGTTGCCGTCGATAAG
Source organism: Clostridia bacterium (assembly GCA_017554405.1). Classification (GTDB taxonomy): domain Bacteria; phylum Bacillota; class Clostridia; order Oscillospirales; family Acutalibacteraceae; genus UBA737. Next base: position 6,796 of record JAFZIK010000063.1, read on the forward strand.
GACCGATGAAGAAACGTTTTCAGGCGGGGTTTCACCGGTATTTATGTGTGCGCCGCGGTTTGCGCAGTAAGTATTCTCCGGCATATTTTGCGCGCCGCACTCAGGGCAGATACCGTTATCCATATAATTACAACTCCTTTGGTCAAAGCGACTCGGCAGCCGCGGCGGGCGGTTACTCCCTCATTTATAATTACCTCTGATGTGTTTCAAAGATAACCGAGAAATATTCCTCGCCGTAATTATGATACTCGCCTTTTGCTATCATATTCTCAAATTCCGTGCGGCTGACCCACTTTACTTCCGCCACCTCGCTTGCCTGAAGGGTAAGCTTATCGGCGGGGATATCTGCGGTAACGGTCCAGATATCAAGAAAGGAGTTGCGCCGTTTCATCCTTGCCAAAAAGGTAAGACTTTGGCGGTCGGTTTTTATGCCGAGCTCCTCAAAAAGCTCGCGTGCCGCGGCGGAAAACGAATCCTCGCCAGCCTGCGCGGCGCCGCCTGTTGCCGCCCATTCGCCGGGCATAAGCTTTTTATTATCGGAGCGGCGCTGGATAAGAAAATCTCCGTTACCCGATACTATCCTTATATGGACCACCAGGTGATATTCACCCTTTTTAAAAGTATACCTGCCGCGAAGCATGGTGCGCCCCGTGGGGTTGCCCGCCTCGTCAAGTATATCCCATTTTTCCGTTTGCATTTTTTCACCTTTTGTTAAGTCAGAACAATCGTAAATTATAGTCATTATAACACCGTTTGCCGTTTTTTTCAACATTTATAATTTTGCTATTGTAAAAGCGGGAAAAATATATTATAATAATTAGGCTAAATATACGCAGGGGCGTGCGAACGGGCGGGTCCTGTGCGGCGGAAGATTATGAACCATGTCAGGCGGGGAACCGAGCAGCATTAAGTATATCCGTCCGTGCGCGCAGCAAATCGGTCCGTTCGTGCGTCCGTGCGTATAGATTTTTAGGAAAGAGGCGAAGGCAGTGGCATATCAGGCGCTTTACCGAAAATACCGCCCGCAGACTTTTTCGGAAGTTTACGGTCAGGAGCATATCACAAAAACTCTTGAAGCCGAGATCGAAAGCGGCAAGATAGGTCACGCCTACCTCTTTACGGGAACGCGGGGCACCGGCAAGACCACCTGCGCCAAGATCCTGGCGCGGGCGATAAACTGCACCGCCCCGAAGGCGGGCAACCCCTGCGGCGAGTGCGATATGTGCCGTATGATCCTTTCGGGCGAGGCGACCGATATCGTTGAGATCGACGCCGCCTCAAACAACGGGGTGGACAGTATCAGGGAACTGCGCGAGCAGGTCGTTTTCACCCCCGCGGCGGCAAAATACCGGGTCTATATAATCGATGAGGTCCACATGCTCTCGATAGGCGCCTTCAACGCGCTTTTAAAGACCCTTGAGGAGCCGCCGGAGCACGTTGTTTTCATACTTGCCACTACCGAGGTGCATAAGCTCCCCGCAACTATACTTTCCCGTTGCCAGCGGTTTGATTTTCGCAGGATCGATACCGAAAAGATAGTAGAACGCCTTAAATACGTTGCAGAAAAGGAAAACCTCCGCCTTACGGACGACGCGGCAATGCTTATCGCCGCCGCGGCTGACGGCGGCATGAGGGACGCCCTTTCGATACTTGACCTCTGCGCCGGGTCGGAAGGCGAGATAACCGAGGCAAGCGTTGTATCGGTATGCTCCATGGCGGGCAACGAATATCTCCTTAATATGGCGGATCTTATAAGCGCCCGCGATACCGGCGGGGTGCTGACCCTCCTTGATAAGCTTCATAATTCATCGGTGGATATGAACCGGCTGCTTGTTGAGCTTACCGCGCATTTCCGCAACCTTATGGTGATAAAAACGATAGCTTCGGGACCGTGGCCCATAGTATGCTCAAAGGCGCATATGGCGGCGCTTCAAAACCAGGCACAAAAGTTTTCTCTGCCCGAGATAATGGCGATACTCGGCATTCTCCAGAACAGCGCGGCGCTGATGGTCGATTCAAACCGCCGCTCGGTTATGGAGATGGCGCTGCTGCGCATATGCACACCTGCGCTGCGAAATGATATCGCCAGTCTTGAAATGCGTATAGCCGCGCTCGAGGCGGGCACCGTCAAGGCACCGGCAAAGCCGAAGGAAACACCGCCGGCAGAAGAGCCTGAAGCGGCAAAGGCGCCGGATATTACCGAGAGCGTGAAGACCGAAGAAAAAACGCCCGCGGATAAGGCGCCCGCAAAAGAGACCGCCGAAAAGCCCGCCGCGGCACAGCAGACCGGCGAGGTTTTAAACTGGCAGGATATTATCGAGGTGTTGAAGACTACCTGCCCGCTGATAGCCGGTGTGCTTAAGGATTCAAAGGCGTATATAGGCGGGGGAAGACTGCTTATCGATACCGGGAACACCCAGTTTAAAACCCTTGTAAACGGCAGTAATACTACCTATCGCGAGGCGATAAAGAGCGCCGCCGAAGAGGTGCTCGGCAAGCGTTATAATTTAGGACCGTATGTTAAGGAATCCGCGGCGGCAGCCTCCGGTGATCCGCTTGCCGCGTTTGCGGATAAGTTAAAAATATTAGAAAACGATTAGGAGCGTTGTTATGAAGGTAAGGATACCGAATTCCGGCGGCGGAAATATGAATCAGATGCTTAAGCAGGCGCAGAAGATGCAGCAGGATATGGCGGTTTTGCAGGAGGATCTTGAAAACCGCGAGTATTCGGCAACCGCCGGCGGCGGACTTGTAAGCGTTACGGTGGACGGTAAGCACTTTATCAAGTCGATAAAGATAAACCCCGAAGCGGTAGATACCGATGATATAGAAATGCTTGAGGATTTTATTACGATAGCCGTTAACGAAGCGGTGGGCAACGCCGTTAAAACCGCGGAGGATGAAATGGGCGCCATAACCGGCGGGCTCAATATTCCCGGTATCTGATCATGGTAAACAACATAGTTTCGCTCAACGAGCTTATAAACCAGTTTGCCCGCCTGCCCGGCATAGGCAAAAAAACCGCGCAGCGGCTGGCTTTCAGCATACTTGAACAGCCGCCCGAGCGCGCAAAGCAGTTTGCCGAGGCGCTTATAAACGCGCGGGAAAAGATACATTTCTGCAAGGTATGCCAGTGCCTTACCGATCTTGACGTTTGCTCGATATGCTCAAGCGAGCAGAGAGATAAGGGCGTTATATGCGTTGTGGAAGACCCCAAGGATATAATGGCTTTTGAGCGCACCCGCGAGTTTTCGGGTGTTTATCACGTGCTTCACGGCGTTATATCCCCGCTCGATAACGTTGGACCGGACGATCTTAAGATAAAAGAGCTTATGGCGCGCCTTGCCGGCGGCGAGGTCCGCGAGATAATAATGGCCACCAACCCTACGGTAGAGGGCGAGGCAACGGCAAGCTATATTTCCCGCCTTGTAAAGCCGATGGGCATCAAGGTAACGCGCCTTGCCTACGGCGTTCCGGTGGGCGCGGACCTTCAGTATGCCGATGAATACACCCTTGCGCGCGCGCTTGAGGGCAGAAACGAGATATGATATGGAACAAAAGAAGATAGACAGGATAAACGAGCTTGCCCGCAAGCAAAAGTCCGAGGGGCTGACAGAGGAAGAAAAGGCGGAACAGCACGCGCTTCGCCGCGAGTATATAGAGGCGTATAAGCAGTCGCTTATCTCTCAGCTTCAGAATATCGAGTTTGTTGAGCCGGACGGTTCAAAGCACAAAATAATACCGAAAAGTTAAATGTTTGCCGGGTCGTCTGACCCGGCAAAGTTTTTTTAACGGGCGTTTTGCGGCGGCGGTAAAAATTTACCGCGGTATAAATTGTTGAAAAACGGCGCCTTATATGTTATATTATTTAATGGGGTGATCCCCGTATATTCAAACTGCCGTTTAAATACTGTTTGCGGAGAATGATATTTTGAAAGATAACACGCCAAAAAAGAAGGAAGGTTCCTTCCGCCGGATATTCTGGACCGCCGTTACCATAGTTATCAATTTAACTATCGTGGGCTATATCGCGTTTCACGAGATAAGCGGCAACGCCGGAAATATCCGCTCGATACCGCCTTCGGAAATTCAATACGGATTTATCGCGCTCGGGTTTTTATGCTTCGGGCTTGCCGTGTTTGCGGAATACCGCAAGTATCTTAAAATGATAGTGGCAAGCGAGGGCAGGTGCGACCGCGAGGGCGCCATCAACTGCGTGCTCATCGGTAAATATTACGATAATATAACCCCCTTCGGCGCGGGAGGTCAGCCATTCCAGATATACTATCTGCGCAAGAGGGGAATGGCGCCCGGCACCGCCAATACCGTTCCCATAGTAGGGTTTATCACCCAGCAGTTCGCCTTTGTTATTCTGGCGGGCATCGTTTTTGTGGGCAACAGAAACGTTCTCGGCGAGATAGCGCTGATACGCTACGCCGCATACGTGGGGCTTCTTTTGTATCTGGCGCTCCCGGTCATGATACTTCTGTTCGCCTTTGTTCCGAAGCCCTTTAAAAAGTTTATAAAGGGCGTTTCGGTCATCCTTACAAAGCTGCATATATTCAAAAACGCCGATAAAGCTTCCGAAAGGATCTGCGGCGCGCTGGATGAGTATACCTTAAGCCTTAAAAAAATGGGCGAGCGGCCCTTTATTCTGGTATCGCTCATACTGTTTTCGGCGCTCTATCAGACGGCGATACTCTCGGTGCCGTTCTTCATGATACGCGCCTTTGGCGGAACAGGCAGCTGGTGGACGATATTTTCGATCACCGTATATATTTATTCCGCCATAACCATCGTTCCAACGCCCGGCAATTCAGGCGCGGCAGAGGGCTCTTTTTACGCCGTGTTTTCATCGCTTGAGGGCGGCTTCCTTTTCTGGGCGATGGTAATATGGCGGATAATCGTTTACTTCTCGTGGATAATAACGGGTATAATCGCCGTAACGAGAAGCGCCGTTAAAAAGAGCGTGTATCGTAAAAAGAAGGTCCCGGCAAGCGGTCCGTTGCGCGTTGCGCTGTTTATAGATATTTACTATCCAAACATTGACGGCGTTATAAAAACGGTGGATTCCTATGCCCGCGAGATAAACAAAAGCGGCTCATACGCCTGCGTGTTCTGTCCTAAAAGTCCGCGCAAGCACACCGACGATCTGCCTTATGACGTTGTGCGTCTGCCGGCGATACGGCTTAAAAAGCTAAATCTTTCGATCGGTTTGCCGTTTACCGGCAGAAAATTCAAAAACGCCTTTGCAAAAAAGAATTTTGACGTTATCCACGTGCATTCGCCTTTCGGCTCGGGGCGCATAGGCATGAAGCTCGGCAAAAAATTCGATATACCGGTGGTATCCACCTTCCACAGCAAGTATTATGACGACGCGATGAATCTGACCCACAGCAAGTCGCTCGCCAAAATAACGGCTAATATAGTTTCCGATTTCTTTTCGACGGTCGATCACGCCTGGGCTTGCAGCAACAGCACGGCAAAGACGCTCAGAAGTTACGGCTATAAGGGCAATATCCGGGTCGTGGAAAACGGCGTTGATCCGTTCCCGGAATGCGATCCGCGGGAAAAAGCCGCCGAGGCGGCGGAGAAATTCGGCATACCGGGGGATAAAAAAATACTGCTCTTCGTAGGTCAGCAGATTTGGCAGAAAAACCTTAAGACCGTGCTTGATTCAACAAAGCTTGCCGCCGAAACCGATCCCGATATCTTCACCGTTATCGTGGGCGGCGGATATAACGGCGCGCAGATACGGAAATATGCCGAGAGCATCGGCGTAAGCGATAGGGTGATATTCACCGGCAAAATATCCGACCGCGCGCTTCTGTTCGGCGTTTACAAGCTCGCTTCGCTCTTTTTCTTCCCCTCGCTTTACGATAACGCGCCCATAGTTTTGCGCGAAGCGGCGCTCGCGGGCGTTCCGGCTCTGCTTACCGCGGGATCGAGCTCCGCCGAAATAGTTACCGACGGCGTGAACGGTTACACCGAGGAAAACGACCCCGGTTTAATGAGCAAAAAGATCCTTTCGATCCTTTCCTCGGGCGAGCTTTCGCGAGTGGCGGAAAACGCGAGGGCTACCATACCGGTTTTCTGGAGTGAAATTGTTAAAACGGTAACCGAAAAATATCGGGAAATGTGATATGAAATAATTTTTACATAAGCTGACGGGTCTGGCGCCCGTCAGCTTACCTTTCTTTAATAAAGCAGCAAAGCGGGTATGATATGGCTCTTACAAATCGCACGAAAAAGTGGCTTAATAAAAATCACGCGCCGGATTTAAGCGGGAAAACCGTGATTATAACCGGCGCAAACAGCGGCGTTGGCTATAAATCCGCCGAGATAGCGCTCTATCTCGGCGCAAAGGTAATAATGGCTTGCAGAAACGCCGATAAAGCCGAAGCGGCAAAGGCGAAACTCCGGGCGGAGTATCCCGGCGCCGGGATCACCGTTATGACGCTTGACCTTGCCGATTTTGATTCCGTTGACGCGTTTGCGGCGCAGCTGCAGCAAGAGAAGACCGATATAGACGTTTTTTTAAATAACGCCGGCGTTTTCCGAAAACCCGGCAAAACCACGGCGCAGGGGTTCGAGCTTGTTATGGGGACCAACTATTTAGGCGTTTACCGCTTGAGCGAAAAGGTGCTCCCATATCTTAAAACTCTGCCTCACAAGGTTTTATATATAAATACCGTTTCGCTTATACATAAGGCGGCAAAAACCGATTACGGCGATTTCTTCTGCCAAAGGCATTACGGCAGTTTTAAGATTTACGCCCGCTCAAAACTTTATCTTGCGAGATATACCTATTGCATAGCAAAAAAGTATGAAAACAGCAACGTAAGAATACTTATGAGCCATCCCGGTATCGCCATAACTCCGCTTGGTATCAATGCCTTCGGCAAGACCGTGGGGCATGCGGCAAAGGCGGTAAGCGTATTGTTCAATTCGCCCGAAAAATCGGCGCTCGCGCTGCCCTTTATAATTGCAAACGGTTTGCCGGCGGGTTCGATAGCGGGACCGAAAAAGCTTTTCGGCGGTTGGGGATATCCGAAGGTAAACAGGGTTTTAAAAAGGGTAAAAACCGGCGGCGAGCAGTTAGCCGCAAAGACCCTTGAGATAACAGAAAAGCCGTCTCACGAAACGTGAGACGGCTTAAATTTTTAAAGAGGTTTTATTCCGTTTTCTCCGGTTTTGCGTTGAGCATTATCAGCGCAAAGTCGATAAATCCTTCGATGATAAGCGCTATGCCGGCAAAACGCCAAACGGTGAGTATGGCTTCAAACGGCTTTACTATAAGCACAACGCCGATAGCAAGGGAAATAAGTATGCTTACTATATTGAGCGCCGAGCCGGGCTGTTTGTTTTTCTTTAATTCAACGTAGTTTTTCGCTTTATAAACGCCCGATACGATGATTATGATACCGTAGATGACCCAAACAAAGGTCAGGAATTTGAGTATCCAATCAAAAAGCAGCGCGCTTACCGCGCCGAGGATCAGCGCCGATATGGCAACTGCCAGGGTGAAAACGTTAACGTTTTCACCGTTCTTTTTATCGGCAAGATAACGAACGAGATATATAACGCCTATCGTTATAAGAACCACGCCGAAGGCGATAAATACCGCCTTTGTAAATTTTTCGGGCTCGGTAAGCAGGAAAATGCCGATAACAAGCTCTAAAAGGAAGAGGAGTATCACCGGAGCGGTTTTTTTAAACGTATTCATGGTTTTTCAAGACCTTTCTTTTTGTGTTTTTATGTTAGTAAATATAGCAGAAAACCGCGCAAATGTCAATATAATGGCACTATCGGGCGTTTTGGGCCTTAATACTATCCTTGTTTTGTTTAGTAACCGCGGTATCAATGCTTTTGCCGAAAACGAAAAACCGCTGGTAAAGGTATTCGGTAACAAAGTTGATTATCATAGTCGCGGCAAGAACGATATAAGCGTTTATCCCCTTTGTATACGTAAAGTAATCTGTCCACCAGATGGAAGCAGGGGCAAAAACGGCGTAGTATGCCGCCACCTTGAGCATTGCGATCGGAACGTTGTTTGCCGATTTAAAGGTAATGTTGCGGTTAAGCGTAAAATTCCATAACACCGATAACGCGAGCGCGATGCCGTATGATACCCAGTATCCTAAATGAAAAACCTCGTTAAACAGGATATCCGATACCGTTTCGATAACGCCGGCGCTTATTGAAAAAAGCGTAAATTTTACGGTTCGTAACAGTTCTTTTCTTTTTTCCGTCATAGGATCATCCCCGTTTTTCGTTTACAGAGCAGGTCATATCAAGCTCTTCGCCGATATCTGCGGTCAGCAGGCGGTCGGGCTCAGGGTATAGGGGCGAATTTGCCCTTATAACCACCTTTGCGTTGCCCGGGCGTAAGGGGAAAAACGAAAACCTTATCTCGTAACCCGAGCCGCACATCTGATCGTGATCGGGATTAAAGTATACCGTGTTTCTATACCAGGTGATAAGCCCCGGCGTTACCACCTCGGGGAAATATTCCGCGCCGCCGCCGTCAAACGAATCAAAGGTGAGAGTAAACGGTTTGATCTCCTTTTCTGAGTAGGCGGTAAAATAACGGCCGATATCGGAAAACAGGCGGTCGCCGTCCGGCAGATCGCCGCGGCAAAGGGTATACTTACGCCCGTCGTCAAAAGCGACCGAAAGCGCGGGCGCTTCGGCACTGCCGGTATCGTTAAGGTCGTCAAAGCAAACATCGCGCAAAAGGATATCAAAATTATTAAGGTATTCCGCGGGCACTTCGCGTTCTTCTTCGCCGACCGCCTGCGCTTTTTTAAAAACGCAGCGGTTTTCGTGGGAGATAAGGGAAAGCCGCGTATCGGCGCTTTCGGGTATATATGTTACCGAGCAAATATGGCTTTTCATAAACATCAACCGCCTTATAAAGTAATTATATAACGGTTTTCACAAAATTTCTACAAATATTTATTTTTTATAAAATATTTAAACTTGTCCAAACTTATTCTTGACACAACGCAAAGCAGTATAGTATAATACACTGTGTATTTACATACGCCATATTTTTCGGAGGGAGGGATTTTAATGAGTCAGGTCAAAGTTAAAGAAAATGAGTCTCTTGACAATGCTTTGCGCCGTTTCAAAAGGCAGACCGCTAAGGATGGCGTTATTCAGGAAGTTCGCAAGAGAGAGCATTATGAAAAACCCTCTGTAAAGCGTAAAAAGAAGTCGGAGGCGGCTCGCAAGAGAAAGTTCCGCTGATTTATAGCATGAGGCAGGCGGTCGCTTTGCGACCGCCTATTTTTTGATCTGTGAGGCAATTATGCTTTTAAAACCCCATTTAAAACTAAACCGCATAACCGATATCGAAAAGCGCCACCTTGATATGCTGGGCGTAGGCTGTTTGCTTATCGATATAGATAACACCGTTTCAACCGATCACGGCACCGAGCTTGTAGGGGGGCTTTCCCTCTGGATAACAAAAATGCGCGAAGCGGGCGTTAAGCTCTATATTCTTTCAAACGCGCGCGGCAGCCGCGTTCTGCCCTTTTCAAAAAAGATCGGGCTCGACTATATCGCTCTTTCGATGAAGCCGCTGCCTTTCGGATACTGGCGCGGCGTGCGGAAAAGCGGCGGAAGCATAAGAAAAACCGCCATAGTTGGCGATCAGATATTTACCGATATTTTAGGCGGCAGGCTCGCGGGGGTAAAGACGATTTTGCTTACCCCTATACTGCCCGAAGACAAAATGAGCTTTAAAATAAGGCGTAAACTCGAAAAGTTGGTTTTCAAAATCCACAAGATAGAAGATTTTAAGGGGTGAGCGTATGGCGGCAAAATTCGGACCTGCAGGCAATTCGGCAAGTTTTTTTGAAAAAGGGTATAAGCAAACGCTTGATATTCCGCGTTATCTTACCGAAATGGGGCTTAACGCCTTTGAGTATCAGTGCGGCAGGGGTGTAAACATAGGCGAAGAAAAGGCGGCGCTGTTCGGCAGTGCCGCAAAAGAGGCGGGCATTACGCTATCGCTTCACGCGCCTTATTATATCTCGATGTCCTCGGTCGATGAGGAAAAGCGGCTCAACTCGATAAACTATATTTTATCGAGCGCGCGCGCGGCAAACGCCATGGGCGCCGACCGCATCATAGTCCATACCGGCTCCTGCGGCAAGATAAGCCGCGAGGAGGCGCTCGTTCTCGCAAAGGATACGATGCGTTTATCGCTTGAGGCGCTCGAGCGCGAAGGGCTTTCGCATATTCACATCTGCCCTGAGACCATGGGCAAGGTGAATCAGCTCGGCACGCTCGATGAGGTGCTTTCGCTCTGCGAACTTGATGAGCGCCTTATACCCTGCATAGATTTCGGGCACCTTAACGCCCGCGAGCTCGGCTTCTTTAAAACCTTTGCCGATTACGAGGGGGTATTCCGCGCAATAGGCGACCGCTTAGGCGAAGAACGGCTTAAAAACTTCCACTCGCATTTTTCAAAGATAGAGTGGACCGCCGGCGGCGAAAAGCGCCACCTGACCTTTGCCGATACGGTATACGGTCCCGATTTTGAACCCGTTATGGAACTGACCTGTAAATACGGCTGCAACACCCGGTTTATCTGCGAGTCTGACGGAACCCAGGCGGAAGACGCAAAAACCATGCGGGACTATTACGAGAGTTTATAAGATAAACTGAATAACGATACGGCGGGGAAGCTTCCCCGCCGTATTTGTTATCTTGAGTATGTTTCGGTCATTGTTTTTATTTTCTTTGCAAGCGTCTTTGTCGCCGCGCCCTTTTCCATGCGCCAGCGCCAGTTGCCGAGCGCCGTGCCGGGTGTGTTTATGCGGGCTTTTGAATCAAGCGAAAGCCAGTCCTGCATCTGCACTATAAAAAGGTTTGCTTTAGAGCGCATGCCCGCGCGGATGATGCTATCGGCAAAATCGTCGCCCGCGGCAAGGTATTCCTTTGCAAAGGATATCTCCCGCTTTTTGCCGTTTTTATACCAGCCGTTAAGGGTATCGTTATCGTGGGTGCCGATATAGCAGACCGCGTTTTCGCTATACTTGTGCGGCAGATACGCACTGCCGCCCTCCTCCGGCTCAAAGGCAAACTCCAGCACCTTCATACCGGGAAGCCCCGAATCGGCAAGAAGCTTTCGCACCTCGGGGGTGAGGATGCCGAGATCTTCCGCTATAAAATCGGTGCCGTAAAACCAGGAGGTTATCATGCGAACAAAATCTATGCCCGGTCCCTTTACCCAGCGTCCGGACTTTGCCGTAACGCTTCCCGCCGGGATCTCCCAATAGCTTTCAAGACCCCTGAAATGATCTATGCGGATAACGTCGTAAGCCCTTGCCGCCGCGCCTATACGGCGTATCCAGAAGCCGTATCCGTCCTCCTTCAGCTTATCCCAGTCGTAAATAGGATTTCCCCAAAGCTGACCGTCGGCTGAAAAGGCGTCGGGCGGAACGCCGGCAACGCATCGCGGGGAACAGTCCTCGTTTAACTTGAAAAACCGGGCGTTCGCCCAAACGTCCGCCGAATCGTAGGCAACGTATATCGGCATATCGCCGATGATTTTTACGCCGTTTTCGTGCGCGTAGGATTTCAGCGCCTCCCACTGCTTAAAAAACAGGAACTGTATGTATATTATTTCATCTATGCGGTCTTTAAGCGCCTGTCGCTTCTTATCGAGCGCCGCGGGATCGCGCCGCCTTATTTCCTCATCCCATTCATACCACGGCTTCATTCCGAAGTGCTCTTTTAAAGCCGTGTAAAGCGCGTAATCGCCTATCCAGTCGGCGTTATCACGCGCAAATACCTTAGCCGCGGCGCCGTCCTTTTTAATACCAGCCCTCGCCGCTTTGGTAAGCAACGGCATACGGGTATGGTAAAGGTGTTCGTAATCCACCCGCTGGGCGCTTTCGGCGTTTTCAAGGTCGCCCTCTTCAAGCAATCCTTCCTTTTTAAGGATATCAAGATCGATAAAATACGGATTGCCCGCAAAGCTCGATAGGCACTGATAGGGCGAATCGCCAAAGCCGGTAGGACCTATCGGCAGTATCTGCCAGTAGCTTTGAGAGGCGCTTTTAAGAAAATCAACAAACTTTATCGCTTCTTCTCCGAGCGTTCCTATACCGTGGTCGGAGGGCAGAGAAAATATGGGCATAAGTATGCCGCTTGAACGAGTTAACATCAAAACAACCCTTTTTTATGTGATAGTTGAATTATACTATCTTTCGCGCCGCTTGGCAATATAAACTTCTTGACAACGTTCGTTTTATAGGGCATAATCTTTACGGAGGATGATAAAAATGAGATATTCGTATAAACCGAAGGGCATTTGCGCCTGGCAGATAGATTTTGATATTGATGGCAACGTTGTCAAAAACATTGAATTCAAAGGCGGCTGCAACGGCAACCTTAAGGCGATATCAAAGCTTTTGGAGGGGCAAACCGTTGAATATATCGAAACTAAGTTAAAGGGCAACACCTGTGGTATGAAGCCCACCTCCTGCGCCGATCAGCTTGCAATAGCCGTGCGGAACGCTTACGAAAGCGGCAAATAAGCGTTGATTATATTTCTTTTCTTTTTTCGGGCATGGCGGAGCGCCGCTTTTGTTCCGCTTTTACGATTTGCATATTCCTTTTTTTCATCATAATAAAAAACGCAGTATTTACTGCGATCTATCATTTCGCGGTTGCGCCTTAAGTAAACCGCTTTACCGGCACCGCCTATCTTTTCGGGGTAAAAGGTTTCCTCATAGTTTTTTAAAATATAACCTTTATAACCGTCGTCAATAATTGAATATTCCGCCCGCACATAAACCCGCTTTATGTGCGGGTATTTTTCTTTTAATCGGGTAACTATTCTGTGGCACAAGCCGTTAAAACTGCTCTTACTGCCGAAAAGAAAGGTATCAACACCGTTATTTACTATAAGATTTTCCACTAAAGCGTAAAGAGTATCCTTTAACGCTTCGGTTGCGTTTATTTCCCTGTGACCGATAAAACAACAAACATTATTTATCATATACACCACGTTTAAATGATTTTTTAATTATTATACATAAAATTTGACATAAAGTAAATAATTGTTTATCTTTGGAAAATTATAATTATACGGTCTGCTTGTTAGAATATCATTGTAAAACGGAGGCGATGATATGAAAACAGAATTTGCGGACAGGTATATAACTTTGGGACTGAAAATCGCTTATTACAGGAAAAAATCAGGATACACACAAGAAGTATTTGCTGAACTTATAGATAAGAGTGTAAACTTTGTGGGTCAGGTTGAAGGTCCCGGCACGGTAAAGGGCGTATCTCTTGAAACGCTTTTTAAAATGGCGCAGGTGCTTAATATTCCGCCCTCAAAGCTTTTAGAGGATGATTAAAGGAAAAAGAAAAGGCACGTGATGAACAATTCATCACGCGCCGGTTTTGTTCCGCTAAACACAAGGGAGGCAGATAGGAAATCTTATTTATTTTTTGCCGAGTTCAAGGCTTCGCTTATAGGATGCCCGGACCGCATCGGCAAAAGCCGAACGCACTTTTCTTTCTTCAAGCACCGCAACGCCCTCAACGGTGGTGCCTTTAGGACTGCAGACCGCCTGTTTTAATTCTTCAAGGTCCCTGCCGCTTTGGAATGCAAGCTCCGCCGCGCCGAGCAATGTCAGCTCGGCGTATTTTTTTGCCTTTTCGGGGTCTATGCCGCACTCCGCCGCGCCGCTTGCCAGCGAGTTCATCGTTATATACGCAAACGCCGGACCGCATCCGGTAAGCGCCCCGGCCGCGTCGATATCGCCCTCGTTTATCTCATCGCAAAAGCCGGCGGCTTTGAACATCCGGAAAAATTCTTCCTTTTGACTGCTGTTTGCGCCGTCAAACACGCAGAGTATCACGCCCTTGCCAACAAGCACCGGGGTGTTGGGCATAAGCCGTATCACGGGGCAGTAAACGCCGGTCTCCTGCCTGACGGTTTCTATCGCTATGCCCGCGGCAATTGTAATTAAAACGTAATTATCGGTTCTGCTTTTAAGCACCGGCGCGATTTCAGATAGCACCTCGCGGATTATCTGGGGCTTTACCGCAAGCACGATATATTCGCATTCTTTTGCCACGGTCATATTATCACCGGCGGCGCAATCAAGTTCGTTTGCAAGATCGTCGGCAACACTCTTTGGAACGTTTGAAAGAAGAACGCTGTTTTCGCTTTTTCGCACCGCGCGCGCCAACGCGCCGCCCATAACGCCGGTCCCTATAAATCCTATTTTATAGCTCATATTATCTTACCTGTCCGTTTCCGCTTATGATATATTTATAGCTTGTAAGTTCAGAAAGTCCCATAGGACCGCGGGCGTGGAGCTTCTGGGTGGAAATGCCCATTTCACAGCCGAGCCCGAACTCGCCGCCGTCGGTAAAGCGGGTGGAAGCGTTAACGTATACCGCCGCGCTATCCACCTTATCGCAGAATTTTTGCGCCGCCGCGCTGTCTTTTGTTATTATAGCTTCGCTGTGGTGGGTAGAGTGCGCCGCGATGTGGGCTATCGCCTCATCCACGCCGTTAACTATACCGATCGCCATTATATAATCCGAAAACTCGGTATCAAAATCAAGCTCGCCGGCAGGTGTGCCGTCTATGATCTTTGCCGCGGCTTTATCGAGCCGAAGTTCAACAGGCGTTTTACCCGCCGCCCTGCGGTCGGCAACCAGCCGTTTTTCAAGAAGGGGCAGAAATTCATCCGCTATATCTTTATCTATTAGGCATACCTCAGCCGCGTTGCAAACGGAGGGGCGCGAGGTTTTGGCGTTTTCGATAATATCGAGCGCCATTTTGAAATCGGCGGTTTTGTGAACGTATATATGGCATATTCCCGTGCCTGTTTCTATGCAGGGAACGGTGGCGTTTTTAAGGCAGGCGCGTATAAGCCCGGCGCCGCCGCGGGGGATAAGCGCGTCAACAAGCCCGTTTGCGCGCATAAGCTCCTCCGCCGCCTCGCGGGAGGGATCGGGAACTAAATTTATAAAGTTCTCGTCTATGCCCGCCGCTTTAAGACCTTTCCGCATAGCCGCAACTATCGCCGCCGCCGAACGGTAACTGTCCTTACCCGGCTTTAAAACGCATACGTTTGAGGATTTAAAGCAAAGCACCGCCGCGTCGGACGTAACGTTCGGGCGGCTTTCAAATATTATCGCTATTACCCCGATAGGGCATGACTTTTTACTTATGATAAGCCCGTTTTCGCGGCGAACCTCGGATAAAACCCGCCCGACCGGATCGGGCAGAGCCGCTACCTGCCGCATACCCTCGGTCATACCCGAAATGCGGCTTTTATCAAGTTTCAGGCGGTCTATCATAGAAGCGGAAAGCTTGCCCTGTGCCTCGGCAACGTCGATACTGTTTGCCGCTATTATATCGTCCGCCGCGGAATCTATCGCCGCCGCCATAAGTTCTATGGCGCTGTTTTTCTGTTCTGTGCCGAGCGCCGCGCCGCCCGCGCACTTCTTTGCGCTTATCAGCATATCTTTTGTAGTCATATCATTATTTCCTTAAAAATTTCGTTCCGGTGGGTTTGCCTTCGGCTATATCGTAAAGCAGATCGGGCTTGCCGCCGTTTGTTATTATCATATCGATACCCGCGGCGGTAACGAGCTTTGCCGCCTGCAGTTTTGTGAGCATACCGCCCGTGCCTAAACCGGAAGAGGTATCGCCCGCGAGCGAAGCGACTTCATCCGCGTTTTCTACCACCGATATAAGCTTTGCCTCGCTGTTTTTATGCGGATCGGCGGTATAAAGCCCCTCGATATCGGATAGGATTATAAGCAGATCCGCCTTTGCGCTTATTGCCACCAGGGCGGAAAGGGTATCGTTATCGCCTATGCCGAGCTCGGCAGTGGATACGGTATCGTTTTCGTTTATTATGGGCAGTGCCTGGAGTTGGAGCAGCCTTGCCAGCGTGTTGGTAAGGTTCTTGTGCTTTACCTCATCCTCAAAATCGTTGGCGGTAAGAAGCATTTGCGCCACCGTGTGATGATACTCGCCGAAGTATTTATCATACATATACATAAGCTCGCTTTGACCTACCGCTGCCGCCGCCTGCTTCGTGGGTATATCCTCGGGCTTTGCGCCGAGCCCCAACTTGCCGGCGCCCATACCGATAGCGCCCGAGGAAACGAGGATGACCTCTATCCCCGAGTTTTTAAGGTTTGAAATAACCTTAGTGAGTTCCTCAAAAGCGCGGATGTTGAGTTTTCCGGTCTTGTGAGCCAGCGTTGAAGTGCCGATCTTTATTACAATTCTCATACGTATCCCCTAAAAATTAATTATGATATATAATACTACACTTTTGAAATTAAGTCAATTATAAAAGATTTCTGTAAAAAGCAAAATTTTTTTAATTATCGCACCTTTCGACAGCATATGACAGACTATATATTATACTATTATAGCGAAGGGGGGTGATAGAAATGAAATACGCAAGGATAGTTAAATCAATAGCAAAAAAACATGGAATTTCAAAAAGGGAAGTGGATATGCAAATGAGAAAGGCTCTTAAAGAAAGCGGCATTAACTTTTCGCCCGAGGTGATCATAGAAATTGCAACGCAGCAGATCAAAGACTATTTATCATAATTCGTATAATATATAGTCTATCATCTCCCCGTAAAACAGTTATTCTGTTTTTGCGGGGAGGCGATCTCTATGAACGTTGCGCAGGCGACCAAAGAAAGAATCGAAGAATTGGCAAATAAAAAGGGAATTAACTTTTGCAAATTGGCAACCGTTTCGGGTATACCTTATACAACTATCAAATCAATTATTTACGGTCAAAGCAATAATCCCGGCATTTCAACCATAAAAAAGATATGTGACGGTCTTGAAATATCTATAACCGATTTCTTTGATACAGCGACTTTCAGAAATCTTGAACAGGAGATCAAATAAGAATAATCTGTATAAACGGATTGGTTTTCTGCATGTTTTTTTGCAAAACATATTCAGAATAACCGTATGCCTCAGGGCAACGAGGCATATATAGCAGTAAAAAAATGACCCGCCGGGGCGATACGCATCCCGGCGGGTTTAATATTATCGGATCATTCCGCTTTTGCTTTTTCTATGACCTTCTGCATTATTGCCGCCGGAACTTCCTCATAGCGGGCAAACTCGGTGGTAAAGGTCGCGGTGCCCTGCGAGATAGCGCGCATGGCGGTTGAGAAATCGCTCATTTCGGCTATCGGCACTTCGGCTGTTACTTCCTGCTGATTGTTTTCCTTCGGGTCAATGCCGATAATTCTGCCGCGGCGCTTGTTGATATCGCCCATAACGTCGCCCACGATATCGCCGGGGGCAAGGACCTTTAAGGTGTAGATCGGTTCAAGCAATACGGGAGACGCGTTTGAGATACCCTCCTTGAACGCTATCGAAGCGGCGGTCTTGAACGCCATTTCCGAAGAGTCGACCGGGTGATACGAACCGTCGTAAAGCGTTGCCTTGATACCGACCATCTTGTAACCCGCTAAAACGCCGGTCTGGGCGCTGTCACGCAGACCCTTTTCAACGGCGGGGAAGAAGTTCTTGGGCACGGCGCCGCCGAATACCTTTTCTTCGAATACGAGATCGTCGCTGTCACAGGGTTCAAACTCTATCCAAACGTCACCGAACTGGCCGTGACCGCCGGACTGCTTCTTGTGCCTGCCCTGCGCCTTTACCGACTTTTTGATGGTCTCTCTGTAAGCGATCTTGGGCTCCTGGAGCTTGGCTTCGCAGCCGAACTTGGAACTTAATTTTGATAAAACTATATCGGTGTGCTGTTCGCCGAGGGTAACGATTATCTGCTCGTGGGTCTCGGGGTCGTTATACACCTCAAACGAGGGATCCTCTTCGCATATGCGGACAAGGCCGGAGCTGATCTTTTCTTCATCGCCCTTCTTGACCGGATAAATAGCGGCTTTAAGGGAGGGCTTCGGGAACTCTACGGCTTTTGCCTCTACCTTGCCCGATGCCGAAAGGGTATCGCCGGTAACGGTATCCGAAAGCTTTGAAACGCATCCGATATCGCCGAACGGGATCTTCGGAGCATCCTCCTGCTTGCCGGCTTTGAGCCACATTACCTTTGCTATGCGCTCCTCATCGCCGGTGCGGTTGTTCTTAAGGCGCATATCGCCCTTTATCTCGCCGCCTAAAACCTTGAAATACGAAAGCTTGCCAACGAACGGGTCGGCTATGGTCTTGAACACGAGAGCGCTGTTTTCGCTCTGCGCCTCGTTTGCCTCCGCGGCGGAGGGGAAGACCTTGAGTATACCGTCGATAAGGAACTGGATCGCCTCGCCGGTCTGCTGAACGCCGCAGTAAACGGGGCATATATCGCCCGAGCGAACGCCGGCGGCAAGACCGTTCACCATTTCATCGTGTGTGAACGCTTCGCCCTCGAAGAATTTTTCCATAAGGGTCTCATCGGCGGAAGCAATGGCTTCAAGAAGCATGTTGCGCATATTATCTATATCCGCGCTTGAAGGCATATCGCATTTTGTCGCCTTGGTGCCGTCAAACGAATACGCCTCGTTTTCAATAAGGTTAACGTAGCATTTTACCGCGTCCTCAACAACGTAGGGAACTATAACCGGGCATACTACCGAGCCGTAAAGACCGACGAGGTCGGATACAACGCGGTAAAAATGCGCGTGTGATGAATCGAGCTTGCCTATAAAGAAGGCGATCGACTTTTTAGCGGCGCGCGCCTTTTCGTAGCACTGCTTCGCGCCTACCGTTATTCCCGATTTGCCCGATATCGCTATGATCGCGCAATCGGCGGCGGTGAGCGCCTCGCTTATGCCCGAGGCAAAATCAAAAAGTCCCGGGGCGTCTATAAGATTTATTTTCTGACCGGCGGTCTCAAGAGCGTAAACCGCGGTCGAAACCGAACAGCCGCGTTTTTTC
This sequence comes from Clostridia bacterium, assembly GCA_017554405.1. Taxonomy (GTDB): domain Bacteria; phylum Bacillota; class Clostridia; order Oscillospirales; family Acutalibacteraceae; genus UBA737. The sequence continues at coordinate 25,723 of JAFZIK010000063.1, forward strand.
TCCTGCGGGTCAAAGTCGAGAATGGCTGTTCCGTCGGCGGTTTTGCCGATCCTGTCCGCCTCGCCGCAGCAATAGATTATTGAATCGGCAAGCGTGGTCTTGCCGGCGGCGGAATGGCCTAAAAAGGCGATATTTTTAATTTTTTCCGATTCGTAAACTTTCAATACAAGCAACTCCTTATTATATGTTTGGCGGGACCCCGCCGAGTATTAGCGACAATAAGAGTATAGCATATACTTTATGCAATTACAACTGAAATTTTTAAATTACCGGATTAAAATTGTCGATTTGTAACAATGCTAAAAAAACCAAAAAAAATTTGCTGAAATAGTAACAAATCTGAAAACATTTGTAACTGAATTGTTGCTTACTTTATGCCGTTTTTTCAGTATAATGAAATATAGAAATTATTAAGGGAGGCGCCGATATGAAAAAGAAGATATTTATACTCGCCGCCTCGCTTTGCGCGCTTATAGTTTTCGCCTGCGCGTTTGCCGCGCCTTCGGCGGAAGTTAAGGCGGCGCCCGCCGCGGAAGAGAATACCGCTCTTGCCGCCCGTTTCCAGAATATGCTCAACCGCAACTACGTTTATAACGCAGATTTTGAGGACCTTGACGTTATAACCGAAAACTCCGTTCTGGCGCTTCTCGATCGCCGCGATACCGATGAGCCCGAGTATATTTCGGAGGCGGTAGTCACCGGGTTTATAAAGGATATGTACGGTATCGAGATAACCGATATCACCCAGGATGAAAGCATTTATAAAGAGGGATACGTTTATATCGTTCCCCGCGGCTTTACAAGCTACGTAAGCACGGTAAAGGATATCGCCGGGAATGAGGACGGCAGCTTTACCGTTACCTCTTCGGTCACGGTGGACCCGCATGATTCCGAGGCGTTCGTTACCGAGGCAAAGACCCTCTTTGTGCCGAACGAAAAATCGGCTTTCGGATATAATATAATCTATTCCGATCTGAAGCTCCCGGCAAGTGATATTTAATAAGCGATAAAGCGGCGCTTCTTAGCGCCGCTTTTTTTATTTTTTTTCTTGACAAAATAAGCCTTAACTTATATAATATGTAGGTCGCCCGCTAAAACGGCTGTATAGCTCAGTTGGCTAGAGCATTCGGTTCATACCCGGAGTGTCACTGGTTCGAGTCCAGTTACAGCCACCATCGGCCCGGTGGTCAAGTGGCCTAAGACACCGCCCTTTCACGGCGGTAACACGAGTTCGAATCTCGTCCGGGTCACCAAGAAAAAAGTGCCTTTTGCTTACCAAAAGGCACTTTTTTCAATGATATCCGTTCCTTGTCGGAACGGGTGATATACCCTGCGGGTATGATATCCGCTAACGCGGATGAAATACTTTATGTATTCCTCGCCAAAGGCGAGATATACATAAAGCATGAAGGAACGGATATCATATCATATTTGCGTAGGCAAATATATCATGCCGCGTTTACGCGGTATATCATGCGGCGAAGCCGTATATCATTTCGGAATATTATTTTCAAGCCCGGGTGCGTGCCGGCGTTAATAAGCGATTGTCAACAAAAACAATAAAATGTAAAAAATTTTTTAAAAAACACTTGACAAGTTTACATTTGTGTGTTATAATTATCCCGCAAGCAGGGGAGGGACCTGAAAAAAGAATCCGGAGGATAGTGAAAACTGTGATGGACTTTAATACTGATACTTTCTGCAAAAGCGAATTTGGAGAAAAATATCTGAAGGTGGTGAAAACTATGATGAACTTTGATCTTCATTCTATCTACGAAAGCGGATTTGGCGAAGAATATGAGAGGCAGATGGAAGCAGAGGAAGAAAACGGCCTCGATTACGACGACTACGTATAAATTCGACTTTGGAGGTTTATTTATATGAACGATTTTAATCCCGTTAAAAAAACGTTGGAGATTATAGGAACAACAAAGGAAAAGCTTGCAAAAGCATTGGGTATTACCCGTCAGACGCTTGACAACTATGAAAAAGACCCGTCAAAAATACCGTATTCCGTTATAATGATAATGACAGAGCTTACGGGATGCTCGCCGGAGGTGCTTATGGGCGGCGGGGCGAAAAGTCCGCAAGGTCCGTCGCCCACGGAGTATCATTCAAAAGCGACCGCAACAGGCAACGCTATTTGCGCCGGATTGGCAACGCTTAATGATTCTCTTGACCGAATCGACGGAGCCGACGATAAAATATTTACCGCGGAACGCACCGCCGCAAAAGAGGAGATCGCAAATCTGATCTATGCGATCAAAAAATCGAATAATAAGCCGGTCGTGTGTTGCTTCGGTGAAAGCGATTCCGGAAAATCCTCTTTGCTGAATTTCCTTATCGGAGAAAAAATAATCCCCGCCCGTTACTGTCCCGTGACTTCGGTGCCTACGGTTATACATCATATTGAGGATAAGCCGGATTATCTTGCGGCTGCCGAAGACAGCATCGTTTTCGGCAGGAAACTTAACAAAAACAGGCGGCCTGACGCCGAAGAGCCGTTTACTCATCTGAAATATGATATTTCGAAATATCAAGACGTAAAGGATCATATTATCCGTGAAGGTGATCATGAATCGATATTGAAGGCGTATGCAACGAGGGACGGGGCATATTACAATAACGCCGATTTTAATTACATTATCGACGAGGTGCACATTTACTTAAACAACGAGATCCTTAAGGAAATAACCCTTGTAGATATTCCGGGATTCAATACGGGCGTAGAATCGGACGACGTAGGGCTTACAATGAATATGTCGGCGTTTGATATAGTGCTTTATTTAAGCCCGGCAATTTCGTTTATGCGTCCGGAGGATATAGCCGCTCTGCAGCAGATCCTGCGTGCCAAAAGCCCCGTCGGCGCCAACGGCGAAGAAATAATACCCGTATTCGTTCTTGCAACACACGCAAATGCCGTAGGCGATCCCGAAGAGATCCGCGGGATATGCGAAAACGGTTATAACAGAGTTGTTGAAGGGATGTCCGATACCGATAAGCAACGCCTTATGATAGGCGAAGACGGCAGTATCCTGCGTGACTGTTTTATCGGAATGGATATATTCAATAAAAAACTGACCGAAGGTTTTAACGATAAATTCATAAAATGTCTTGAAGCCGTTAGGGAGTATAAAAACGCCTGTTTTAAAAAGCATTTTCACGGGGTATTTGAAGCTTTGCGCGAAAAATACCAAAGCAAGGCGGATAATATCGAGGGTCCTATTACCAAAGAAGAACACGATGAATCGATCAAAACGCTTGAGAAAAAGCATAAACAGATGAAAAAGGAAGTCGAGTCAAAAATAGACTCGCTGCGCGACAAAAATTGCAAACTATACGAGGAAGAGTGCGAGAAAATACTGGATGTTGACAACCTTCTTAAACTCATCGATAAAAAGGGAATTAAAAACAATAAAAAAGACCGGCAGGATTTTGCAAATTATATCAACAACAGAATCAATAATGTTCTGACCGGGGTTTTGGAGTTTTCGAGCAAAGAATTCAACGAAACGCTGGATACCGAGTTGGCTTCCATCAAAAAGGCGGATAACATCGCCGGATTTAACGTGAGCATGGCTTCGTTTGATGCAAGATCCGTATTCGTTTCTGGGCTTACCGGTGTTTCGACCTTCGGCGCGCTTGCGGCGTGGTCATCGGCGGTGGCGGCAGGAAGCAATTTAGGCGGCTATATACTTTTGGCAAAAGTTGTTTCCGCGCTTTCTTCAATAGGGATCTCTCTTGGCGGAACAGCCACCGTTGCAACCGCTATTTCCGCGATCGGCGGTCCGGTCACGTTGGGAATAGGTCTTTCGGTGATCACCGCAGTTTCGGCATTCGGCATAATGGGCGGGACGTGGAAAAAGAGTTTTGCCAAGAAACTAAACGAAGCCTTCTCAAAAAATGATGTTATCGGGAAAGGCAAAGAATGTATTGAAAAATACTGGTCCGATACCAGGCAGGCTTATGAGCGCTGTGAGGCTCAACTCTTTAAAGCGGCAATCGAGTTCATAAATGCAAAATATGAGCAATCGGAACTTAACGGTGAAAATGCCGTAAAGCTTAACATTCTGCTGAAAATGATGTATGGCACGCTTAATAATTATTATGCCGACAGCGCCGATAAACTTATGCGGTAGGACCTGCAAAAACGTATGTTATCGTGCTGTGAATATCCGTAAATCAATAACGGATACAAATCAATAACAGTGCGCCGGCGTCTGCCGTGCCGGCGCATTACCGATATGCGATTCGCGCAAACCGAAAGCCCCAGGCATTCGCCCGGGGTTTTCAGTTTGTTATTGATCTTTTGCTTTTTCGCTTTTCATAACGTCGATCGCGCGCATAAGCGGCGCCGGGAGAGGCACCCCCATAAGCGCGGCGTTCTCGGTTATGCTTATCGCCTCATTGGTAATAAAGGCGATGATCACCCCGTTGGCGACAAAATCAAGTCCCGTTACCATATCGAGGCGGAAGGAAAGAAGCACGATTATCAACATTATGCCTTTGCGGACTATCCCTTTGAATCCTGCGTAGGACTGAAGCGCGCCGTTTTCGCTCTTGGGGCTTTTTTTGAAGACCCCGGCAAGCAGAAGCCCGCTTATGTAGTCCGCCGCCATGAATATTAAAAGCGTTGTCATAGCGCCGTTCCAGCCGCCCGTTATTTTAACTATCAGTGCGCCCGCCGTTCCCGCGGCGGCGCTTAATATATCTTTAAACCTCATAATTTTTTCTCCGTTATTTAAAGTATACGCGAATGGCGTCTATCTCATTGCCGAAGTTTCCCGCGTAGCCGTTCCTGCTATCGGAAGTATTATAACCGGTTACCGTCGGCAGCCACCTGCCGCTTTTCTTTTCGTGCGCTTCGTAACAAAGCGTTTTTCCGGTATCGGTATAAAACGCTACGGCGTCTATCGGTTGATTGTAGTTGCCGGCGTAGTCCTCACGGTTTTTAACCTCGGGCAGCCAGCGCGCCTTTTGCGTTTTGGTGCCCTTTATATGCACCTTATAATATATGTTGCCGCGCGTAAGATTTGCGCGAACGCAGCATATCGCGTTTTTAAAATTGCCCGCGTGATCCTTTTTGCCCTCAACGTCCGGCAGCCACCGCGCCTTTACGTCCTCCCAGACCTGGTATATTACCTCTAACGGTTCGCTTTCTTTCTTTTTAAGCTCTAAAAACTCAATAAGTCCTTCGGCAACGGCGCGGGCGTAGCCGCGTTTGCCGATATTTGAGGTAATGATCTTATAATCAAAGGTGCCGTCCATAAACCCGCCCTCGCAGAGCACGGCGGGTATTTTGTTCTGATTGATTATCTGAAAATTAGCGCGCTTTATGCCCCTGCCCTTAAGACCGGTATACATAACAAGACGATCGTAAATATCCTTTGCCAGGCGTTCATCCGCCGCGGTGGGGGACCGGTCGGTGTAAACCTCAACGCCGGTGGCGCTGTTCCAGGAGCCGGTGTATGCGTTGTGGTGGATCGATACGAACGCCGATACCCCCGCGTTAATATAGCGATCAACACGCTGTGAAAGCGGCTCGTCGGTATAACCCTCGTCTTTATCGGTGCGGATTATCTCGCAATCGTAACTGCTTAAAATATCTGTTATGATATCGCATACGTCGTCGTTTAAGGACCACTCCTTTATGCCGTCCGGCGTTTGTTTGCCGGCGGTATAAAGCCCGTGACCGGCGTCAAGCCCTATTTTTTTCATAATTTGCCCTCCCGTTAAAAATATGAGGCGCGGAGCTTTTCCTATTCCGCGAACACATATTTTTTTATTGCACAGCCGGGAGAAAGATTAAAGCCGGAATCCGCGCCATGCAAGGACATTTCAGACGTTAGACGTTAGACGTAAGACAATAGATAATGCGGCGGGGAAACCCCGCCGCACCTTACAAATGCAATCTAAACGGCTATATCGTAGGGGACGATGCCCACATCGTCCCGCTTTTATATATCGCGGCTTTGCCGCACCTTACCTCTTCACTATTACATATTACCTATTACCTATTGCCTAAAAAAACTGCCCCGTGGGGCAGTTTTTTTATTTTGCTATATCCACGGCGCGGTTTTCTCTTATGAGATTTACCTTTATCTGCCCCGGATACTCAAGTTCGTTTTCGATCTTGCGGGCGATATCGTGCGCCACTATTACCATTTGATCGTCGCTTATCATTTCGGGCTTAACGATAATTCTTATCTCTCTGCCCGCCTGGATAGCGTAGGAGCTGTCAACACCGCTGAACGAATTTGCTATTTCCTCAAGCTTTTCAAGGCGTTTGATATAGTTTTCGATGTTCTCGCGCCGCGCGCCCGGTCTTGCCGCCGAGATGGCGTCCGCCGCCTGAACTATGCAGGCAACGACCGTTTTTGCCTCAACGTCGCCGTGGTGGGCGTGGATCGCGTGGATGACCGCTTCGCTTTCGTGGTATTTCTTTGCCGCCTCAACGCCGAGCTGGATGTGCGAGCCCTCCTGCTCGTGGTCTATCGCCTTGCCGATATCGTGAAGTAGTCCCGCGCGCTTTGCAAGCGTTACGTCAGCACCCAGTTCAGCCGCCAGGAGACCTGCTATATGGCAAACCTCAAGCGAATGATTAAGCACGTTCTGACCGTAGCTTGTGCGGTAATGGAGCCTACCGAGCAGTTTAACAAGCTCGGGGTGGAGGTTGTGCACGCCCGATTCTATAATGGCGCGTTCGCCCTCCTGCTTGATGACCGCCTCTACCTCGGCGGTAGCTTTGGCTACAGATTCCTCGATCCTTGCCGGATGTATCCTTCCGTCCGCAATGAGCTTTTCAAGGGTGCGCCTTGCTATCTCGCGGCGTATCGGCTCAAAACTCGAAACGGTGATCGCCTCGGGCGTATCGTCGATAATAAGGTCAACGCCGGTGGCGTTTTCAATAGCGCGGATGTTTCTGCCCTCGCGGCCGATTATTCTGCCCTTCATTTCATCGTTCGGAAGCGGTACTACCGAAACGGTGATCTCGGACGAATGGTCGGCGGCGCAGCGCTGGATAGCCCTGCCCAGTATTTCGCGGGCGAGCTTATCGGAATCATCCTTTACCTGGCGCTCGTATTCCGAAATGCGCACCGCTTTTTCGTGCGTAAGGTCGCCCTCAAGCATACTTAAAAGCTGTGCCTTTGCCTGCTCCTTTGAAAGACCTGAAATTTTTTCAAGCATTTCGAGCTGACCGCGTTTTAACTGCTCGCATTCTTCGAGCTTGGCTTCGATCTCCTTTGATCTTTGGGCTAATTTTTCTTCTTTTGCCTCGATATTATCGGTTTTTCTGTCAAGGCTTTCTTCTTTTTGCTGGATCCTGTGCTCCTGGCGCTGGACCTCTGCTCTGCGTTCGCGCAGGTCACGCTCGGTGTCCTGGCGAAGCTGGTGGATCTCCTCCTTTGCTTCAAGCAAGGTTTCTTTTTTCTTGGTTTCCGCCGTCTTCATAGCTTCGCTTAAAATGCGCTTGGCTTCCTCTTCCGCAGAACCTATGGTCTTTTCGGCGGAGCGCTTGCGGTATGCGGAGCCCACGAAGAACCCTATCACACCGAGCAAGAGGCATATGGCGGCGATAATCAAAATCTCAACTAAACCGAACGGTTTAGGTTGTTGCTCAAAAGGCAATTCAAGCAAACCGGACCTCATAACTGTCCCTCCTTATATAATAAAGCGGTTTTGCAGACGTTAAGTTTTATATGAAAAATCCGCCGGGGACCGCTGTTTAACCCCGCGATAGCAATTTCGCCTTTACGTTTAAAGGTACCGCCTTTACGCGTAAATAACAAGATTAACTCATCAAAAGCCGGCAGGGCAATACTCTGCCAACATAACGATTTTACCACTATATACGCAAACTGTCAAGAAAATATATACTATATAAGGAAATATTATAAAAAGGCAGGCGGCGGTATCAATATTGAACCGTCCCCTGCCTCTTCTAACCGGCTTAAACTGTCAAGACACAGAACCGTCCCATGTGTCCCCAGAACCGTCCCCTGTGTTCCTTTAATCAGGTAATGAAAAACTCAAGTGTTGTTTTCAGTTAGAATATTTCAACGTCCCAATCAGAGAGATACTGGAAGAGTCGAGTCAAATCTTTGTTGTTTACATTTCCGTCGCCGTTTACATCAGTTGCGCCGGCACTC
>JAFZIK010000064.1 GCA_017554405.1 Clostridia bacterium
CTCGTGGGGAAAATAGCGGTGCTCAAGGATATAGATAATCACCGCCGCGTGATCTACGGATATGACGCCGAAACCGGCGAGATATCCGAACGGCTGGCTACGGTAGCCGTTATCTACGCGGGCGATTGGGATTCGGATGATTATGACAGGTCGGGTATGTTCGAGCTTGCCCGCCGGGGCGACGCGGTATTTGCCGGCGCCGTGAATCCGGCGGCGGCGGGAGCGCTTACCGAGGAAGCTTTAGCGGAAATGTTCAAACTTACACAGTAGGAGAGATAGGAATGAAGAGGATACTGATAGTTGAGGACGAGGCGGCCATACGCGAGTTTGAAGCCATAAACCTCAATCGCGTGGGTTACGAAACGGTCGAAGCCGGCTCGGGTGAAGAGGCGCTCGAGATATTCGAGAGCGATCAGAAGAGTTTTGATATCGCTTTAGTCGACGTTATGATGCCGGGAATGGACGGTTTTGAGCTTGTAAAACGCCTTCGCGCCAAATCAAATTCGCTCGGTATAATAATGCTTACGGCAAAATCGCAGGAAATGGATAAGATAAGCGGGCTAATGCTCGGCGCCGACGATTACGTTACAAAGCCCTTCAGCCCCACCGAGCTGTTGGCGAGGGTGGATTCGCTCTACCGGAGGGTTGCGGCAAACCGCAAGTCTTCCGAAAACACAAACGAGCTTACCTCGGGCGAGTTCGTGCTCGATCTTCGCCGCCGCACCCTTTCTAAAAACGGCAGGAACATCGAGCTTACGCAGGTTGAATTCCAGATAATGGAATACTTCTTTACCCACCCCGAAACGGCGGTCTCGCGCCACAGCATACTCGAAACGGTATGGGGCGAAAATTACTTCGGTGAAGAAAAGATAGTAGACGTAAACATCAGGCGGCTTCGTATGAAGATAGAGGACGATCCGTCCGACCCGCGCCATATACTTACGGTATGGGGCATGGGTTACAAGTGGAACAGTAACTGAAACGGTATAAAAAATTAATTTCAGGAATTAACGGGAGGTGACACGGTGAAGATCAGATTGCACTTTAAAAGCGTTACAAGGCGCTGGTTTGTTGAAGTTTTCTTAATAGTGTTTGCGGCGGTCGCCGTATTCGCCGTGGTATCCTCGCTGTTTTTGCGCTCGCTTTATCTCGAGCGCGTGCGCGGCATAGCCGAGGAGTATGCCTACGAGTTCCGCGCGCTTGATTCCACGGGGGTGGACAGCTTTTCGGATACCGCCATGCAGTTGACCGACGCCTTCCCGTATAAGGATAAAATAGAGGTCCAGATACTTGATATTACCGGCGTTGCGAACATAAGCACCACCGGTTTTGAGCCCACAAGCGGCAGACCGCCCGAGTTTATGAGCGCCTACAACAACGGCTACGCCGATTATATCGGCAAAAACGAGGCGGGCGAGCGGATCATGGCGCAGACCCACGCGGTATATGATGAAAACGGCGAATTCATAGGCGCTTACCGCTGGGTGATATCGCTTGAGGCGACCTATCGCCGCATACTTCTTATAGTTGCGTTTATAGTTGCGATAGCGGTAATAATACTGGTGATCTGCGCCATATCGGGTATGTTCTTTATCGGTTCGATACTCCGCCCGGTGCGCGAGATATCCGGCGCGGCGCGAAAGATAGCCATGGGCGATTTTAAAGCCAGGATAGAAACCGAGCGAACCGATGAAATAGCCGGGCTTTGCGAAAGCATAAACAATATGGCGTCGGAGCTCGAAAACGCCGAACAGCTCAAAAACGATTTTATATCCTCGGTATCGCATGAGCTTCGCACCCCGCTTACCGCCATACGCGGCTGGGGCGAGACGGCGAAAATGTCGGTAGGCACCGATGAACAGCTCGTTTCCCGCGGGCTTGAGGTGGTGCTTTCCGAGGCCGACCGGCTTTCGGGTCTTGTTGAAGAGCTGCTCGATTTTTCGCGTATGCAAAGCGGTCGTCTTACGGTCAACACCCAGCCGATAGACGTATCGGTATTACTTAAGAGCACCTACGATATGTATACCGAGCTTGCCGCCAAGCAGGGTATCGAGATATCCTATACGCCGCCTATGCAGAATTCGATAGTAATGGGCGACCCCGACAGGTTAAAGCAGGTGTTTATAAACGTTATAGATAACGCCGTTAAATACACCGAAAAGGGCGGGCTGGTGCTGATAGTCCAAACGCGCGAAGAGGCGTGCGTTCAGATAGTTATCAAGGACACCGGCGTTGGCATACCCGCGGGCGACGTTGAACACGTTAAGGAAAAATTCTTTAAATCAAATAAAACCGTTCGCGGCAGCGGCATAGGTCTCGCCGTTGCGGACGAGATAATAAAACAGCATAAGGGACTACTGCTTATCGAGAGCACCGAGGGCGTGGGCACAACGGTAACCATAGTTTTGCCGCTATACGAACCCGCCGCGGATGCCGGTCCCGAGGAAAAAGATTCAAAGGAGAATGAAAAAACCGATGGCTAAATATACCGCGATAGGCGGGCAGGCGCTGATCGAGGGCATACTTATGCGCTCGCCCGAAAAGACCGCGCTTGCGGTCCGCAAACCCGATAAGGAAATAGATATAACCTACTTGAACTCAAAATCGCTCCGCGATAAGTATAAGATCCTGCGTATCCCGGTAATACGCGGAATGATCGCCTTTGTTGAATCGCTCGTGCAGGGATATAAGGCGATGATGATGTCCGCCGAAAAATCGGGCTTTGCCGATATTGAGGAAGAAGAGAAAAAGGATAAAAACGCCGAAGAAGAGACCGGAACCGAAGTAAAGGCGGAGGCCGAAGAAACGGCGCAACAAACCGAAAAAACCGAAGAGGGCGAAAAGGAAGAAAAAAAGCCGAACGCACTTTTGAACGTGGCTATGATAATCGGCTCGGTGCTGGGCGTAGTTCTGGCGGTATTCCTCTTCTTGTGGATACCGAATAAGATAGTTATCGGCACCGAATGGCTCTTTAACGGCGGCAGCCGATTCCCGAACGTTGTGCGCGCCGTAATCGAAAAATCGATAAACCTTATAGTTCTTGTTACCTATATGTGGTCGGTATCGCTTATGCCCGATATAAGGCGGGTGTTTATGTATCACGGCGCCGAGCATAAGACCATTTTCTGCTATGAAAAGGGGCTCGAATTAAGCGTAGAAAACGTGCGCAAACAAAAGAGATTCCATCCGCGCTGCGGAACATCGTTTTTGGTGCTGATGATATTCGTAAGCATAATAATATCCACCCTCGCGCAGATGATATTCCCCGGCGCGTTTTCGGTGGGCTGGCTTTGGGTCATAGTAAAAATAGCGTTGGTGCCGGTGATATGCGGCATCGGCTTTGAAATACTCCGCTTCTGCGGCAAATACGATAATATACTTACAAAGATCCTTTCGGCGCCCGGGCTTTGGATGCAGAGGATAACCACCAAGGAGCCGGAGGATGAGATGATAGAGATCGCCATAGCGGCTCTGCGCGCCGCCGAGCCCGAAAAACCGGACGTTGACCGCAGTATCGATGAAAGGGCAGAGAAGGGTGCCGAATAACACTGTTTTTTCAGCATACAACAAAACGAAAGAAAAGCTTGCCGCCGCGGGCGTTGAGGATTTCGGCTTTGAGGCGCGGGTGATAATGAGGCATATAACGGGGTTTGATAATAAAACGATCCTGATGAACTATAACGCCGTTCTTACCGACAGCCAACAGGCAAAGCTTAACGAAATTACCGAGCGGCGCGCAAAGAGATATCCGCTTCAGTATATTTTAGGCGAGTGGGAGTTTTTTGGGTTACGCTTTACGGTGGGCGAGGGCGTGCTGATACCGCGCGCCGATACCGAAACGGCGGTAGAGACCGCGCTGAAATTCTTAGAAAACAAAGAGAGTCCCACAATTCTTGACCTTTGCGCCGGAAGCGGGGCCATCGGCATAAGTATCGCGGTAAAAAGACCCGACAGCCGCGTTACGTTGCTCGAAAAATACAGCGAAGCGGCGAAATATCTTAAAGAAAATATTAAACTTAACAGAGCCGAAAACGCCGCTTTTCTTGAGGGCGACGTTTTAAAGGGCGACGGCTCGGACGGCAAATACGATCTTATCGTTTCAAATCCGCCTTATATCAAAGCGGGCGATGTGGCGGCGCTTCAGCCGGAGGTCCGCTTTGAGCCGGAAAACGCGCTTTCGGGCGGCGAAGACGGGCTTGACTTCTACCGCGCCATAGCAAAAAAGTATATGCGCGCGCTTACGCCCGGCGGCGGTATCTGCTTTGAAGCGGGTATTGACGAGGCGGCGGCGGTGCGGGATATCCTCCTTGCCGAGGGCTTTTACGACGTTCATACCGTAAAGGACCTTGCCGGTATCGAGAGGGTAGTTTTCGGGACAGTTAAATAGTATATAATCCACTTAAAATATATGTTTGGAGGATATTAAAATGGCAAAAGAAAAAACAGTAAAAACGGTCGCCCCCGACAAAACGGCTGAAGGGCGCGAGCACGCGCTGGCAACGGCGATGGCGCAGATAGAAAAGCAATACGGCAAGGGCGCCGTTATGAAGCTCGGTGAAAACGTTTCGATGAACGTTGAGCACATCAAGACCGGCTCTATGGCGCTTGATATGGCGCTCGGCATAGGCGGCATACCGCGCGGCAGGATAGTTGAGATCTACGGTCCGGAGTCCTCGGGCAAAACCACCCTTGCGCTCCACTGCGTTGCGGAGGCGCAAAAGGCGGGCGGCACGGCGGCGTTTATAGACGTTGAGCACGCGCTCGACCCCGTTTACGCGGAAAATTTAGGCGTTGATATCGATTCGCTTCTCGTATCCCAGCCCGATTCGGGCGAGCAGGCGCTCGAGATAGCCGAGGCGCTTGTGCGCTCGGGCGCTATCGATATAATCGTTATCGACTCGGTGGCGGCGCTCGTGACCCGCGCCGAGATCGAGGGCGAAATGGGCGATAATCACGTAGGTCAGCTGGCGCGGCTTATGTCGCAGGCACTTCGCAAGCTTACGGGCGCCCTTTCAAAATCAAGCTGCAGCGCGATATTCATCAACCAGCTTCGCGAAAAGATAGGCGTTATATACGGCAACCCCGAGACCACTACCGGCGGCAGGGCGCTTAAGTTCTACGCCAGCGTTCGCATAGACGTCCGCAAGATAGAGGCGATAAAGAACGGCAGCGAGATGATAGGCTCCCGCACAAGGGCGCGCGTTGTTAAAAACAAGGTTGCGCCGCCCTTCCGCGAGGCGGAGTTCGATATCATATACGGCAAGGGCATTTCCCATACCGGCGAGCTTGTTGATATGGGTCTTGAATTCGATATATTAAAGCGTTCCGGCGCCTGGTTCTATTACGGCGACGCCCGCATAGGTCAGGGCAAGGATAACGTTAAACAGCTGCTTGAGGAAAACGCCGAGCTCGCAAGTGAGATCGAGGCGAAGATAACGGAAAAATACGAGGCGCGCATGGCGGGCAAGCATATGCCTGAACCCGAGCCCGAAGAGGTAATAATGCCGATAGAGGCGGAAGAGCCGCCGGTAGCGCATAAAAAAGTAAATATAGATATCGCGGTTGAAGACTGATGAAGATCACCGCGATAAAGCGCGAAAAGGGTCACCTTTCGCGGCTTACCTTTGAAAACGGCGAAAGCCTTTTGATCGATAGCGATCTTTGCGCGGAAAAATGCCTGCACGAGGGCGATATGTTATCCCCGGAGGATAAAAAGCGCCTTTTGACCGAATCCGATTATTTAAGGGCAAAAGCCCGCGCTATCCGGCTTTTGGACCGGTATACCTATACCGAAAGCCGACTTTTAAGGAAGTTAAAAGAAACGGGCTTTCCGGCGGAGGCGGCAAAAAGGGCGGTAGAACGGCTTAAGGAATTAGGTCTTATAAACGACCGCGAATTTGCCCTTACCGCCGCGGAGGATTTAAGCCGACGCGGCGTATCGAAGCGGGCGGCTTACGCAAAGCTTTTATCAAAGGGGATAAGCGCCAAAACCGCCAAAGAGGCGACCGAGGCGGTCGCCTTCGATGAGGGCGGTCAGCTTAAAGAGCTTATCGAGCGCAGATATAAAAACAAACTCGCCGCCGGCGAGACCCAAAAGGTGTTCGCGGCGCTCATAAGAAAAGGGTTTTCCTATGGCGCCGTGCGCGAAGCGCTTAAAAAATACAGCGAAGAGATCGAATACAGCGAGGATATATGAATGGAAAAGATAAGCATGGTAAGTCTCGGCTGTCCCAAAAACCAGGTGGACGCGGAGCAGATGCTATACCAGCTTAAAGCCGCGGGATTTGAGATAACCCCCTATGAGGCGGAAGCCGATGCGATAATCGTTAACACCTGCGGATTCATAGAAGAGGCAAAGAGCGAGGCAATAGAAAACATACTCGAAGCGGCAAAATATAAGACCGAGGGCAAATGCCGCGCGGTGATAGTGACCGGCTGCCTTGCGGAGCGTTACCGCGATGACGTGACGGAGGAAATACCGGAGGTCGACGTTTGCGTGGGTATTGGCGCCAACAGGGATATAGTCTCTATCGTTCGCGCCGCGCTCTCCGGTAAAAAGGAAAACCGCTACGGCGAGAAGAGCGATCTTGACCTTAACCTGCCGCGAATGCTCGGCGGACCTGAATACACCGCTTACATAAAGATCGCCGAAGGGTGCGATAACTGCTGCACCTATTGCGCGATACCTAAAATAAGGGGCAGGATGAGAAGCCGCCGGATAGAGGATATAGTGCGCGAGGCAAAGGAACTTGCCGCAAAGGGCGTAAAAGAGCTTATAGCGGTAGCGCAGGATACCACCGCCTACGGCGAGGATATCTACGGCAAGCCAGCGCTCTGCAGCTTGCTTTGCGAGCTTGTAAAGATAGAGGGGATAGAGTGGATAAGAACGCTTTATACCTACCCCGAGCGGATAACCGATGAGCTTTTAGAGCTTATAAACAGCGAAAAAAAGCTTGTAAAATACCTTGATATACCGATCCAGCACTGCGAGGACGGGATACTCCGCCGTATGAACCGCAAAAGCACCAAGGCGGAGCTTATCGCGCTTTTAGGTCGCATAAGAAGGACCGTTAAGGGTATAACAATCCGCACAACGCTTATAGTGGGTTTCCCGGGCGAGACCGAAGAGGATTTTGAAAACCTGCACAGGTTCGTTAAGGAAATGCAATTTGACCGGCTCGGCTGTTTTACCTATTCCGCCGAGGAGGAAACGGTAGCGGCGACCTATCCCGATCAGATAGACGCGCAGACCAAGCAGGACCGCTATGAGCTTATTATGCAATCCCAGGCGGATATAGCGTATCAAAAGAACGCCGAAAAGATCGGCGAGGTCTGCCGGGTGCTTATAGAAGGCTACGACGACTTTATAAAATGCTATTTCGGAAGAAGCGCCGCCGATGCGCCCGAGATAGACGGCAAGGTGTTCTTTATAACGCCGCGCCCGCTTAAGATCGGCGATTTTGCAACGGTTAAAATAAACGATACCCTTGAATACGATTTGTTGGGAGAAATAACAGATGAACCTGCCGAATAAACTTACAGTTTCGCGCGCGATAGCAACGCCTCTCTTTATGGCGGTAATGCTTATAGAAGCGATACCGTTCAATTACACCGCGGCGCTTATAATATTCGTTCTGGCTTCCCTTACCGATTATTTTGACGGTAAGATAGCCCGCTCACGCGGCATAATAACAAACTTCGGTAAATTTTTAGACCCGGTGGCGGATAAAATGCTTACCACCGCCGCTATGCTCGGCTTTATGATAATAATGCCCGAAAGGGCTTATGCTATCCAGATAGCCGCCATAACCTTTCTTACCCTTTTCAGGGAATACGTTGTGTTTTCGGTGCGCCTTATTTCGGCGACCTCCGAAAAGAAAAAGGTAATAGCCGCCAACATCTGGGGCAAGCTTAAAACCGTTTCGCAGATGTTCTGTATCATTTTGGGGCTTGCGGCATATTCTGTTAGAGACTTTATACCCGGGGGCGGCGCCTGGTTTTCGGGTATGCTTATCGCCTTTATCGTTACGGCGTGGATATCGGCTGTGTTTACGGTCGTTTCAGGCGTGATCTACTTCCTTGAAAGTAAAGAACTGATAGATTTTTCTGAGTAGGAGTGTTTGTTTTGTTTGATCAGATAAAGGAGGACGTTCGCGCGGCAATGGAGCGCGACCCCGCGGCTACCAGCGCGTTCGAGGTATTTTTCCTCTATCCCGGCGTTAAGGCGATAAGGGCTTACCGCCGCGCGCATAAAGCTTATTTAAAGGGGCATACCTTCCGCGCGCGTATGATATCCCAGCGCGCCGCGAGAAAGACCGGCATAGAGATACATCCGGGCGCAAAGATCGGCAAACGCCTTGTTATAGACCACGGTCACGGCGTTGTGATAGGCGAGACCGCCGAAATAGGCGACGACGTTCTGATCTATCAGGGCGTGACCTTGGGCGGCACCGGCAAGGATACCGGCAAACGCCACCCGACGGTTGGCAACAACGTTATGATAAGCGCGGGCGCCAAGGTTTTGGGCCCACTTACGGTTGGCGATAATTCACGCATAGCCGCCGGCGCGGTGGTGCTGGACGACGTTCCGGCAAACAGCACCGTTGTGGGCGTTCCGGCGCACGTTGTTAAGCAGGACGGCAAGCGCGTTTGCGGCTCGCTCGACCAGATCCATATTTCGGACCCCGTTACCGCGGAAATAAAACGGCTGGAAAAACGCATAAAGGCACTCGAAGGAGATAATAAAAAATGAGGATTTTTAACACACTTACACGCGAAAAGGAAGAGCTGATCCCCATAAAACCGGGTGAGGTGAACGTCTATGCTTGCGGGCCTACCGTGTATAATTTTATACATATAGGCAACGCCCGCCCGCTTTGCGTGTTTGATGTTTTCAGGCGCTATCTCGAGTGGCGCGGATACAAGGTCAACTTCGTTCAGAATTTCACCGATATCGATGATAAGCTTATAAACAAGGCGAACGAGGAGGGCATAACCGTTCCCGAGGTAGCCGAAAGATATATAAAAGAATTTTGGGTGGACGCAAAGGGACTGAACGTCCGCGAAGCCACCGTTCACCCCCGCGCTACCGAGAATATCGACGAGATAATCCGCCTTATTTCGGTGCTTATAGAAAAGGGCTACGCCTACCCCTCGGGCGGCGACGTTTACTACCGCACAAAGAAGTTCAAGGATTACGGCAAGCTTTCCCATCAGCCGCTTGAGGATCTTGAGGCGGGCGCGCGTATCGCGCCGGGCGAAGTAAAGGAAGACCCGATGGACTTCTGCCTTTGGAAGGGCGCAAAGCCGGGCGAGCCGTTCTGGGATTCGCCGTTCGGCAAGGGCAGACCGGGCTGGCATATAGAGTGCTCGGCAATGGCGGGCAGGTATCTCGGCAAAACCATAGATATCCACTGCGGCGGGTTTGATCTGATATTCCCCCACCACGAAAACGAGATCGCCCAGAGCGAGGCGGCAAACGGCTGCGAATTCTCGCATTACTGGATGCATAACGGTTTTATAAACGTTGATAACCGCAAAATGTCAAAGTCGCTCGGCAACTTCTTTACCGTGCGCGACGTGGCGGAAAAATACGGTTACGAGCCGATAAGATATCTTATGATATCCTCTCAGTATAGAGGACCTATTAACTACTCGGTCGATATAATCGAGCAGAGCAAAAACGCGCTCGAGCGGCTTTATAACTGCCGCGATAACATAGATTTCGCGCTTAAAA
>JAFZIK010000065.1 GCA_017554405.1 Clostridia bacterium
CATAGTCGCACTGCTTGCTTGGAGCGCTTCGCATTGCTCCTTGTTTTTTCACCTCAACGCCGTGCCTTCATCTGCCGCCGGCAGCGGCACGCCGTTTCGCCCAACTGCGCTACACCTCGGAATCTATATATAATGTTGTATCATTAGCCTGATATGATAATTACCGTTTTGGCAACCCACCTTGCGGTGCCCAAAAGTTTTAACGGCTTGGAGCGCCTGAAACTTTTGGCCGCGGCGCTTCGTTTTGCTCGCTTCATCACCCACCGGGTGCGCTCGCAACCTCGCCCAAAACTGGCGCGCTTCCCTCAAAAACATAGTCGCACTGCTTGCTTGGAGCGCTTCGCATTGCTCCTTGTTTTTTCACCTCAACGCCGTGCCTTCATCTGCCGCCGGCAGCGGCACGCCGTTTCGCCCAACTGCGCTACACCTCGTTTTAGACGTTAGATATTAGACTATAGATGTTAGATGACGGTGCGGCTTCGCCGCGGATATAAAAAACGCGTGTCTGCGGTCTGTTACAACCGGAATCAGGCAAGGAACATTATATATTAAGCGCTATTTGTTGTCAAGTGATTTAAGAAAACTGTATAACCGCGGCGTTTCGAGGTAAAAATAGGAAAAAAGGGAGTGTTTACTGTGAAAAAAAGAACGTTTATAAGGGTAGTATCATTTTTATCGGCTATCATAATTGCGGCGTTCGGTCTCTTTATATCCGAGCGCTCAAAAAATCGGCAATACAGAAGGATAATAGAAAACAGCTACGCGGGCGCGTTTGACGAGTTAAGTTCGAGTCTTAACGATATTTCTACCAATCTGATAAAGATTTCCTACGTTACAACGCCAAAGCAAATGGCGATCTACGCAAGCGAGATCTACAGCCAGGCGCAGCTCGCAAAGGGCGCGCTTTATAAACTGCCTACCGGCGAAAACGAGCTATCAACTGTTTATAAATTTCTTTCGCAGGTGGGCAACTATACGCTTTCTGTATCAAAGGACGTAATAAGCGGTAATGACGTTACCGATAAACAGCGCAGTGAGCTTAAAGGACTTTCGAGCGCGGCAAAGACCATAACCGATGCGATAGAGCAAAGCGATCTTGATTACAACAATTCGGATTACTGGGCAAGCGCGATAGAGAGTAAGCTCAAGGGTGCTTTGGATCAAAACGGTCTCGGTTCGGCGCTGGCAGAGCTTGAAAACAGCTTATCGGATTATCCTACCCTTATATACGACGGGCCCTATTCCGATCATATTCTCAACAAAACGCCGCTTATGATCGAAAACGCCGGGGAGATAACCGAGACCGCGGCGCATAAGGTGGCGCAAACCGTAACCGGCGAAAACGGTATTTCGTTTTCGGATATGCAGTCGGGCATAATTGAATGCTACCGCTTTTCAAACGGCGAAACAAACGTTACGGTAAGCAAAAAGGGCGGGTATCCCGTTTATATGCGCAAGACCCGCACCGTGGGCGAAAGCAAGTATTCTTACGGTATGATGATAGCTAAGGCGTCGGATTATTTAAAACAAAACGGTTTTGAAAATATGATAGATACCTATTATTTTACCGATGGCGGAGTATGCGTTATCAATTTTGCTTATCTTGACGGTCAGACCGTTTGCTATACCGATCTTATAAAGGTAGGCGTCGCGGCGGATACGGGCGAGATAATGCTGCTTGAAACGGCGGGGTATCTTACCAACCATACCTCCCGCGCGTTTGAAGGTCTTGTAAACACCGCCGAGCAGGCGTGCGCCGCCTTAAGCCCGGAGCTTACCGTTGAGAAAACCTCCGTATGCTTAATACCCACAAGCGGCGGCGGCGAGATCAGGTGTTTTGAATTTACCTGCAAAAACGAGGACGGCGCAGATATATGCGTATATATAAATGTAAAGACGCTGGAAGTTGAACAAATACTGATACTCCTTAAAACAGATGGCGGAACGCTTGTAAAATAGCGGTATAACGGGGCGCGACGCCGCCGTTTTCTCAGAAACCTGCTCATTTATTAAAAAAATCCTTGCAATCTATTAAAAAGTGTGATATCATATTTTGCACTGAAATATTGGCGGATTTCCGCATTTAATATACGGAGGTAGAAAAATGAGCACTTGGGAGATTATATTAGGTATAGCCGTTATACTGGTTTCGCTCTTTATAATTGTTGTTATACTTCTTCAGCAGGGTCACAGGGCAGGTATCACCGGCGCGATTTCCGGCGGAGCCGATACGTTCCTTTCAAAGAACAAAGCCCGCACGTTCGATGCTACCCTTGCGCGTTTCACCAAATATATCGCGATAGTTTTCTTTATTCTCGCGCTTATCGCAAATGCCATAAGCTTAAAGGGCAAGGTATAAAATATCCGGCTCCCCGCGTCAGCGGGGAGTTTTTTTATGCCGTTGCTTTAGCAAAGTGATGTGATAAAGTGCGGAAAACTTCAAATCTTTTGTGCAAGTATACAAATGTTGGGAAAATCGCGAAAAAACACTTTACAACTTTAGCGTGGTGAAGTATAATACGCTCATAACAAACGAGCGCACGCTCAAAGAAAAGGAGAAATTCAAAATGAAAAAACTTATAGCACTTTTACTTGCGACCCTTATGGTCCTCGCCTTCGCCGGCTGCGGCAGTGACAACGGCAACAATTCCGGCAACAGTGCCGGTCGAACCTTTATAATGGGTATCGACGCCGAATATCCCCCGTTCAGCTACATGAACGATGCCGGTGACTATGCGGGCTTTGACGTTGAAATATGCAAAGCCGCCTGTGAACTTCTCGGTTGGAAATTTGAAGTATTCGCAGTTAACTGGGATCAGAAGCTTATCCAGCTTGACGCCAACGAGTGCGACTGCGTATGGTCTGGTATGACTATCCTTGACAGTATGAAGGAAGCCGGCTACGTAATCTCTACGCCTTACTTCGATAACACCCAGGTGCTGCTCGTGAAGTCCGACAGCGGCATAAACTCATCAAGCGATCTTGCCGGCAAGGCAGTTGCTGTCCAGCTCGGAACCTCCGGCGAAGCTTTACTCAACGGCGATCTGGCAGAGCTTAAAGATACCTTCGGCGAGCTCGTTACCTGCGACAGCTTCCTTAAGTGCTTTACCGAGCTTGAAGGCAACGCGGTTGACGCGGTATTGGTTGACTATCCTGTTGCAAAGTCTTATGCGGACAGCAAGGGCGATTCTCTTAAGATAATCAACGAGGAACTCGGTGCAGAGCAATACGGTATCGCATTCCGAAAAGGCGATAATGATACCTGCAAGGCTATAGAAGAAGCGGTTCAGAAGCTTGTTGAAAGCGGAAAATATGCCGAGATCGCTTCTAAAGACGAGTATAAAGAAATCGTCAACAACCTGATCTTCTTAAACAACAAATAATAATTTGCCATTGTTTTGTTTTCCTTCCTAATATGTGTAAGCCCCCTCGCTTCAGGGGGCTTACACTGCGCTTTTGATATATGAAATGAGGTTATGTTTTGGCACTTTCAGTAATGATAGAAAAGATGAGCACAGGCTTTGAAAAAACCTGCTCGATTTTCTTTTTGACCCTGTTGTTTGCATTGCCGCTCGGCGTTGTGATCGCGTTGCTCAGAATGAGCAAAAGCTTTGTTATATCGAGAATAACCCAGCTTTTTGTTTCGGTCCTTCGCGGCACACCGCTTATGCTTCAACTGCTTGCGGTAACATACGGTCCGTTCTACCTTTTCGGAACAAGCGTTTCAAGAAACAAGCTTATTCCGGTAGTGATCGCGTTTTCAATAAATTACGCCGCCTATTTTTCCGAAATATACCGCGGCGGTATAGAATCGATATCGGTAGGGCAGTATGAGGCAGCCACCATTTTAGGGTATTCAAAAATGAAAACGTTTATAAGGATAATCCTGCCTCAGGTAATAAGGCGGATCCTGCCGAGCGTTACAAACGAGATAGTTACCCTCGTTAAGGATACCTCTATCGCGTTTACGGTCTCCTATCAGGAGATGTTTACGATAGGCAAGCAAATAGCAAATTCCCAAACGAGCTTTACGCCCTTTATAGTTGCGGGCGTGTTCTATTACGTTTTCAACGCGATAGTCGGCTTTGTTATGGGAAGAGCCGAAAAGGCAATGAGCTATTATAAACAATAGGTGATAGGTATGAACGTTCTGAAAATGACAAATATTAAAAAATCCTTTGGGGATAATCAGGTTATAAAAGATATATCGCTTAGCGTGGATAAGGGCGAGGTCGTATCAATCATCGGTCCCTCAGGCGGCGGTAAATCGACACTGCTTCGCTGTGCAACGTTACTTGAAAAGGTGGATGACGGTATCATAACCTATATGGGTGATGACGTTACCTATAAAAACGAAAAGGGACACCTTTGTTACTCCAAAAACCTTAAGAAATTCAGGCAGGTATTCAGCCTTGTTTTCCAGAATTTTAATCTTTTTCCGCATTTCAGCGTGCTTAAAAACGTTATGGATGCGCCGGTTTCCGCATTGGGGCGCGATAAAAAAGAGGTTAAGGAGGAATGTATAAAACTGCTTGAAAAAATGGGACTTTCCGAAAAAGCAAACTCCTATCCGTGCGAGCTTTCGGGCGGCCAGCAACAGCGCGTTTCGATAGTCCGCGCGCTTGCGATGAATCCGGATATCCTCTTTTTCGATGAGCCCACAAGCGCGCTTGATCCCGAACTCACCGGCGAGGTGCTAAAGGTAATAAAACAGCTTGCCGAGGAAAAAATGACCATGGTTATCGTCACGCACGAAATGGCGTTTGCGCGCGCCGTGTCCGATAGGGTAATATTCATTGACGGCGGCGTTATAGTAGAGCAGGGCACGCCCGAGGAAGTTTTCAGCGATACTAAGAATGAGAGGACAAAGCAGTTTTTGCAAAACTATAACAACTGATGAGTGTTGAGTATTATATTTTCGATCCTAACGGCAACGTTACCGCGCTTGTAACCGGCGGCGCGGCAAAGCCCGGTTACACGGATATATCAAAGCGGATAATGGCGGATAATCCCGGCGTTGAACAGGTGGGCTTTGTAGATTTTAGTAACAAAGCGGTAAACCTCAATATGGCGGGCGATGAGTTTTGCGGCAACGCCGCAATGTCCGCCGCGGCGCTCAATTACCGCCTTTTGGGTAAAAGCGGCGTATTAAAGCAAACGGTTTTAGTCTCGCCCTTGAACGCGGCCGTTGAGGTAACGGTTCGCGGCGAAGGTGATGAGTTCTTTTGCGAAAGCGTTATGCCGTTTCCCGATAAAATAAGCGAGTATTCCTTTACCGCGGGCGGCAGGGAGTATAAATTCCCGATAGTTCACCTTAGCGGAATAACGCATATTATAGCGGATAACAGCCTTTCCCCGGCGTATGCGCAAAGCGTTATCAAAGCCCTGGCAAAGGACCTTGCTGTGCCGGCTCTCGGTATAATGCTTTTTGACAGGGCGCCGGGCAGACTTGTTCCGCTCGTTTACGTTGCCGCGGTTGATACGGTATTTTTTGAAAAATGCTGTTCAAGCGGCACCTGCGCGGTGGCGGCGCTTTTGGATTCTTATGAAAAAACCGTTATCACTCAGCCTGGCGGTGCGGTTCTCGCAAGGGTGCAGGATAACGGGATATACGTATCTTTAAGTCTTAAATTCATAAAACACTGTATTAAGGAGTAATACGACCATGCAAGCAAAAAAGAGCGTTTCCAAAAAGGATATAGAGGATCTGTTCGAGGTAATAATAGCCATAAACAGCGTAAAGGATTGCCGCGATCTGTTCGAGGACCTTTGCACCGATAAAGAGATCGAGCAAATGGCGCAGAGGGTAAAGGCGGCAAAACTGCTTATGGCGGGCAACACCTATAATCAGGTGATAGAGCAAACCGATATATCGTCGGCAACGCTTTGCAGGGTCTCCCGATGCGTTCAATACGGAAAAGGTTATAAAAAATTCGTTAAATAGGTAAATTTCGCCGTTTTGCATAAAAATACTTGACTTTTTGCAGGTAACCATATATGATTAGCGTAGATATTTATATCTGCACTGCTTTGGAGGGTCAATGGATAGTATTCAATTAAAGGGATCCGGCGGCTTAAGTGATGAGGAATTGGTAAAGCTTATCCAGTCGGGTAAAGACGAATATTTTTCTGTTCTTTTCAAACGGCATATCGGTTTGATCAAATACATAGTCGGGAACAATTCTTCCGGCGATGAAACGGAGGATGCTTTAAGCGAGGGCTTTTTATCATTCTTCAAGGCGGTCAAGCTTTACGCGCCGGAAAAGGGAGCTTCCTTCAAAACGTTTTTTACGATCACGGTCCAGTCGGATATATGGGATTTCAATAAAAAGAAAAAATCGAAAAGGCGTATCCCGGGCGATATGCTCACTTCGATAGAAGAGGCACAGCCGCTTGATCATAACAGTCCGGAGAGCTTGCTTTTAAGAAAAGAAAGCGTAAGGGATTTTTTTGATACCGCCAAATCAAAGCTTTCGGATTTCGAGTATGCGGTTTTTTGCGATCGCTGTTTCGGCAGGAGTTACGCCGAGATCGCCGCCAGGACCGGCAGGAGCGAAAAGGCGGTAAGCGCCGCGCTCGCCCGCACCAAAAACAAATTAAGTAATAAGGGGTAGTCACCCTTTATATATGCCCAAGTAGCTTAAACCAGAAAAGCGTTGTATTCAGAGATGTCGGTGCAATTCCGTCCGGGGCTATTAAAACAAGAGAGGTAAAAAAGATGTTTGAGGACAAGACTTTAGTCTGCAAAGACTGTGGGGAAGAATTTGTTTTTACAGCCCGTGAACAGGAATTCTATGAATCCAAGGGTTTTGTAAACGAGCCCCAACGCTGCAAGCCCTGCCGCGATAAGAGAAAGAACGCGGCAAGAGGTCCGCGCGAGATGCACGAAGCGGTTTGCGCCGCTTGCGGTAACACCGCACGCGTTCCGTTTACTCCGCGTGACGATCGCCCGGTATATTGCAGTGAATGTTTTGCAAAAATGAGAGAGGAACAGGCGGCAGCCCCTGCGGCTGAACCCGCGGCCGAACCTGCAACTGAGCCCGAAGCAGAAGCGGCTGAGGATTAATTTTTGCAACCTGGCGCTCCCGGTTTCCCGGGAGCGCTTTTTTAATAATTTCGGCTTGAATTATTCATATTTTCGTAATATTATTATTGTAAAATTGGTATAACGGTCGGGCGGTGAACGCCCGATCATACGGGGTGACTTATGGATAAACAAAAAATACTTATTGTTGACGACGATCAGAATATTTGCGAGCTTCTTCGTATGTATCTTGATAAGGACGGTTACGATACCGCCATCGCGGGTGACGGCGAGCAGGCGCTCGGTTTAGTGAATACATACGTTCCCGATCTTATAATGCTCGATATTATGATGCCTAAGCTCGACGGTTGGCAGGTTTGCCGCCAGGTGCGCAAGACCAGCGAGGTCCCTATTATAATGCTTACCGCGAAGGGCGAGGTCTTCGATAAAATACTCGGTCTTGAGCTTGGAGCGGATGATTATATAAGCAAGCCCTTTGATACGAAGGAAGTGCTTGCGCGCATCAAGGCGGTGCTGAGGCGAAGCAGTGAAAAGAATAAAAACGCCGTAAAGGAAGTGCGCTTTGATAAGCTCGTTATAAATCTTACCAATTACGAGCTTACGGTGGACGGTAAGCAGATCGATACCCCGCCTAAGGAACTTGAGCTGATATATCACCTTGCATCAAACCCGAACCGCGTTTATACGCGCGATCAGCTTCTCGATGAGGTCTGGGGATTTGATTATTACGGCGATTCCCGCACGGTGGACGTTCACGTTAAACGGCTTCGCGAAAAGCTTGAAAACGTATCGCCTAAATGGTCGCTTAAAACCGTTTGGGGCGTAGGTTATAAATTTGAGGTCAAATAATGAAACGCGGGCTTTTTAAAAAGTATTTTTTCGGCGCGGGCATCATAGTTATCGCGGGCTTCTTTATAACGGTGGTTTTGCTGTTTGTTACCTATAACAATCATCTTTCAAAGCAAAAAAGCATCGAGATCAGAAATGCCTGCGAATCGGTGGCGGGTTACCTTGAACAGGAAAACGCCTCAAGCGATACCGCCGCCAGATCTGCCCATTTTATAATGTTTAACTCTTCAAGGGCGATAAACTGCGATATTTTCGTTACTAACTCATCGGGTGAGATAACGGTCTGCTGCTGCGGGCAATGGCATGATAACGGCGTTTGCGAGCATATAGGGAATACTATCGACCTTGATACCCTTAAAACGTTATCGTCCGGCGGCGAGGTATTCGGAACAGCCGGCTTTTACCCCTCTCCGCGCTATCTTGCGGCGGTCGCCGTGGGTTCGGGAACAGAGGTCAGCGGCTACGTTTTTTCCTCCGCTTCTCCGGAATCGATAAAGGCGCTTATGACCGAATCCTTTAAAATCTATCTGCTCATATCCGTTGTCCCGCTTCTTATAATGTTTGCGGCGCTTTACTTTATGACCTATAGGATAAACAAACCGCTGAAGCTTATGTCCGAAGCGGCAAAGGCAATGGCAAAGGGCGATTTTTCAAAGCGGATACCGGTCACCGGCGATGATGAAATAGGCGAGCTTGCGGCTTCCTTCAATCAGATGATAAACTCGCTTTCGCGCCTTGAGGAAACAAGAAAAAGCTTTATAGCCAACGTTTCCCACGAGATGCGCACACCGATGACGACTATCGGCGGGTTTATAGACGGTATTATAGACGGAACCATAGAACCGGAAAAGCAGTCCTATTACCTCAATATCGTTTCAAACGAGATCAAGCGTTTATCGCGTATGGTCCAGTCTATGCTCAGTATAGCACGGCTTGAATCAAGCGAGTTTTCCCTCAAAAAAGATACCTTCGATCTGCGTGAGCAGATACTTAATATCGTTATAAGCCAGGAACAGCGTATCGAGGAGAAAAATATAATCATCGAAGGACTCGATACTCTGCCGCCCGTTTCGTTAAACGCCGATAAGGACCTTATCTATCAGGCGGTTTACAATCTCGTTGATAACGCGATAAAATTCGTTGATGAAGGCGGCAGGATATCCTTTGCGCTTTGGCTTGATGAAAACGGCGTGGGATTTTCGGTTACCAACAGCGGCGCCGGCATACCGCGCGGCGACCTGCCGTTTGTATTCGATCGGTTTTATAAGCTTGATAAATCGCGCGCCGCAAATAAAACGAGTATGGGCTTAGGGCTTTATATTGTTAAAACTATTATTAAAAATCACGGAGGAACAATAAGGGTGGAAAGTAAGCAAGACGAGTTTACGAGGTTCTCTTTTGTTCTGCCTTCCGGAAAGTAGGTAATAATATGGATAATTATGAAGATAAGTTTAAGGAACTTGAAAATGAGTTTAACGCCATTCCGGATAACGGCGGCGCCCATAGCGGCGTTCCCGCCGATGAACCGGCGCCCGCGCCCGCGGCAAACGATAGCTTTACCGCCGAAGGAGCGGGACAAACCGAATATCCGGGGGAAACACCTGCGTTTTCAGAACAAAACTCAACCGCCGGGAACGGGTCTGCTTTTTATGCCCCGAATTACGCCGGACCGGTTTTGAGCAAGGTAAGTTATACCGAGCAAAAGCCGGCAAACAGATCAAAGCTTGGCCGCGGCGTCAAGGTTTTCTGCGGATTGCTTGCGGCGGTGGTTTTGTTTACCGCTGCCTGCGCCGGCGGGTATTACCTCGGCAAGAACTCAAAGAAAGCCAGAAGCTATTATAACAGCGATATAAAGGTCGATCTTGCGGCAAAGCCGAAGGATACCGATGGTATGACCGCCGCCGAGGTCTACGCGCAGTTGAACCCGTCTATCGTGGGCATAAGGGTCTATAATTCCAAAAGTGCCTTCGATGCTTCGGGGGTTATCTACACCGAGGACGGATATATAATAACAAACGATCATATCTACGAAAACGTGGGCGCTCCGAAGTTCAGGATATATGCCTATGACGGCACCGAGTATGACGCCGTATTCGTTGCGGGGGATACCGTAAGCGATCTTGCCGTGCTTAAAATAGTGAACGGCAGCGGATTCAAAGCCGCGGTATTCGGCAATTCCGCCGAGCTCGTTTGCGGCGAAAACGTTTTTGCCATCGGCAGACCGAGCGACGCATCGGACAATACCTCGATAACCGCCGGAACGGTATCGCTTACAAGTCGCCGTGTCAAATCAAAATCCAATTATTCCTCCGGTCTTATTCAGACCGATACGGCTATAAACCCCGGTTCTTCGGGCGGCGCGCTCGTTAATATGTATGGCCAGGTGGTAGGCATAACCTCTTCAAAGCTTACCGGCGCCGATTACGATACGATAAGCTTCTCGATCCCCTCGGTCACCGTTAAAAGAAACGTCGATCAGCTCATAGCCGGCGGCAAGGTCACCGACCGCGCAAAGATCGGCATAACCTATCTTGAGGTCAATTCGGTATATAAGGAAATGAACAATTACGCCGCAACGGGACTGCTTGTTCAGGAAGTCAATTCGGACAGCGACCTTTACGGCAAGGTGGAAAAGAACGATATCATCACCCATATTAACGATATTGAAATAGTAAAGGACGATATAGTTCTTGACATTATCGAATCCTGCAAGGCGGGCGATGAGATCACCCTGACCGTCTTATCAAAGTCCGGCGATCAGAAGACATTTACCGTAAAGCTCGGCGCCAATATAGGACAGTCGAGTTATAAGGAAAACGAATCCGATACGGCTTCACAGTCGGGCAGTTCATCAGGCTCCGGCGGTTCTTCCGGGTCGGACGGCACGTTCAATTTCCCGCAGGGCGATTAAAAGAAAAATATGGCATTATAGGGCGCGCTCACAATGTGGGCGCGCCCGGCTTTCGTTTTTGCACTTTATTTTTTGTTTTATTTAACAATGTTTTTTTCGGATTTTTCGGGCAAATTATTATTAGCGAAAAATTCGAGGTGTTGTTTATGAAATATATTAAGCTTGCGGTGAGAACGGTGTTTTTTGCGGCGGCGCTCGTCTCCGTAACCGTTTTTACGGCGGTGATCGTTCTAAGCAGAAGTATCAGCCCGCAATACAAAATAAATAAGGGCGACGTATTCACGATAGATACTTCGATACCCGTTACCGCGTATTTCGGCGGAGTCAAAGCTTCGCAAATGGAGTTTAAAAACGTTGGCGATGTTTTTGACGCCGAGTTAAAAATACTCGGTATAATACCCTTTGCCAAAACAAGCGTTACGGTGGTCGATGAGACCTACGTATCGGTGCTGGGCACCCCTTTCGGCATGAAGGTATATACCGACGGAGTGCTGGTGATACAAACCGGCGAAGTTCAGACAAGCGGCGGCAGCGTTGACCCTTCAAGGGCGGCGGGCATAAACGTAGGTGATTATATCCGCAGGGCAAACGGGGCGGAGATCACCTGCAATGAAGATCTTGTTCAGATCGTATCCGAAAGCGGGGGAGAGAGCATCTCGCTTGAAATAGTTCGGGGCGGTAATTCAAAGACGGTTGAAGTTACGCCCGCCCGTTCTTCGGAGGACGGCAGCTACCGTATAGGCATTTGGGTGCGCGACAGCTCGGCGGGTATAGGAACTCTCACCTTTTATAGCCCGGTAAGCAATATAGTCTGCGGGCTCGGTCACGGGATATGCGACAGCGATACCGGCGAACTGCTTATGTCCGAGCACGGCGAGCTTGTGGGGGCGGAGATAATCTCCGTAAAAAAAGGCGCTTCGGGTAACCCGGGCGAGCTTAAGGGCAAATTCACATATAAAGGTATATCGGATATCCTTCTCAATACCGAAAACGGGGTCTACGGGCGTCCGTATCAAAGTATGAAAACGGCGGAGCTTACAGAGGTGGCGCTTAAGCAGGAGATCAAAAACGGCGATGCGCAGATACTTTGCACCGTTTCGGGGAGCGAGCCGCAGCTTTATTCCTGCACGGTCAAAAAAAGGACCTCGGCGTATAATTCCGCTACGCAGAATATGATAATCACCGTTACCGACCGTCGCCTGATAGACCTTACGGGCGGTATCATCCAGGGTATGTCCGGCAGTCCCGTTCTGCAAAACGGCAAGCTCATAGGCGCCGTGACCCACGTGTTTATAGATGACCCGCGTAAGGGCTACGCCGTTTATGCGGAAAATATGCTCGATACCGTTTTCGAGGCGGCGGAGTTAGGGCTCCTTAAAGAGGCGTCGTAACACAGAAGATAGGTTATTCTCTCTTTACAAGCGCGCTGTTTTGTGATATATTGGCATAGTGCAAAACGCACTATGCCATTTTTTAAAGGGATGATTCTATGAGGTTTACTAAAAACAGTTCGGGTTATGATTGCACCGCCACGTATAACGGCGGCTACAAAAGGGAAGCCGATATCATAAGAGAAGAGATATTAAACACCAAAAACACCGAGGAAATATATGATATAAAGGGTAAAAAGTATTATATAAGCCGCGATATGGCGCTTTCAGATATACCGGAAGAGCTTATGCCGGGCGACGCCGTTTTGTTTGAGCGCGGCGGTCTTTGGCGGGTCGGCGACCGCGAGAAATTTATTGTGCCCGAGGGCGTTATTTTCGGCGCCTACGGCGAAGGCGATAAGCCAAAGCTTTACGGTTCTTATAAGAATTACGCCGATAGATCTCTTTGGGAAAAGGAATCGGATAATATCTGGCGGATTCAGCTTTACGGCAGGAACGTAGGCAACGTCGCCTTTAATGAAACCGCGCTTTTAGGGGTTAAAAAGTGGCATTTTGATGACCTTAAAGAGAACTACGATTTTTATTACGACGGCGTAAGCGAAAAAATGTGGCTTTATTATGAGGGCGAGCTTTGCGACGATTTTTACGATATAGAAATCAGTCAGCGCGGTCACGTTCTGATACTTAAGAATAACGCTACGGTAGATAACCTCTTTGTGGGCTATACCGGCTCACACGGTATTGATGCCGGAGCGCAGAGTGAAGGCGTTACGGTGACCAACTGCGAAATCGCCTTTATAGGCGGCGCTATGCAGTTTGGCGAGACCCGCTTCGGCAACGGTATAGAGCTTCCGCTCGGCGCTACAAACGTCACGCTCTGCCATAATTACGTTCACCAGTGCTACGATGCCGGCATTACCTTCCAGAGCTGGACCAGCGCTAAAGTCGATTCGCATTATCACGATATAAAGATAGAAAACAATCTTATAGAGTATTGCACCTACGGTATCGAGTATTTTACCACCGATCCGGTCAGAAGCGGCATTTACAGCGATTATAAAAACATAAGCATAAGGGGCAACGTTATCAGGCTTTCGGGATACGAATGGTCATATAATCAGCGACCCGATAAATGGATGGTATCGCATATCCGCGGCGGCCAGTGGGCTTGGGTAGAGGATTGCGAGGGCTTTTGTATTGAGGATAACGTTTTTGATTGCTCCCACGCTTCGATCGTTTTCTGGTGGTGGCACGATGAAGAAAAGAACTATATCCACCCTGAATCCCATAACGGGCTTACGGTAAAAAATAACACCTATTATCAGGCGATAAACGCAGATAAAAGGTGTATGAACTACCATATCAATAAACCGGTCTACGCCGAAAACCTCGAAGACCTTAAAGCGGCGGTCGCCCAGTTTGACAGCGCCCCAAAAAAGATCGTTTTGGTTGAAAAGGTATAATTTTAGACGTTGGACGTTAGACAATAGATATTAGAAAAAGGCGCGGCACAGCCGCGCATATAAAACCGCGGTGATTACCACCGCGGTTATTTTTTATGATTATCAGATAAACCTAATATATAATCTGTGCTAACCTTATAGTATTTTGATAACGCGATCAATACGTCGGTCGGTATATCGCGTTGACCTAATTCGTAATTGCTGTAAACCTGCTGAGAGCAGTTAAGGATTTTTGCGATCTGTTTCTGGGTAAGGTCGTGATCTTCTCTTAAATCTCTTATGCGCTTATACATATAACACCCCCGTAAAAACATCCGAGTTTATTATACCCAACCGCATTTTGCAGTATTGACATTTACCGCAAAATGCGGTAAAATATGAAAGTCAAATATCTCTTTTGGCGATAACAAATAATTGTAGTGTTCAGGAGGTAAAAAATGAAAAAAGTATTTAATAAGTTTTTAGCGTTTGTATTATCGGTGTTGCTCGTTGTTTCGATAATCCCTATGGTAACGTTTACGGTAAGCGCCGGATCGGGCGTTACCGAAAAACTGAACTCCTTAAAGACAAAGTTCCCCGATGGCAAATTCTGGAATCATTATGCCAATTCAAATCATAATAACTCTGGATATGCCAGCACATGCAATAATCCGGCTTGCATGAATCCCGATAGTTACACCAGTTCTCCTTGCAAAACGCACAACGGCGTGGCGGGTGTCGGGTCTTATGACTGCAATGGTTTCGATGGCGGAATACAGTGTATGGGTTTTGCCAATAAGGTGTTTTATGATGTTTTTGGCGTATACGCATCGGAAATGACAAAAAGGTATGATACAAGCAACGTCTCCGTTGGCGACTGGATAAGAGTTAATAATGATAGTCATTCGGCAGTGGTATTAACCAGAAGCGGAGATAATATTACGATAGTGGAATGCAATGTTCACGATCATTCGGCGGATTGCCAAGATTGCAACTGTAAAATCAAATGGGGAAGAACAATATCAATAAGCAAGATAACATATTTTAAGCATGCCACAAACTATGATACAATCAATAATTCCTCAAGCGTTACGGTCAGTTGGTCAACGTATGCGGATAAACAATGGATTGGTGAAACAAATGCTGTCTTGGCAAAAAGGGCGGATTTATCCGGAGTTGGCGATGGCGACGTAACTCAAATAGGTATATATCTGTATGATAAAGATGAAAAGCTCTTGAAATCCTTTAGTGAGAACGTTTCATATGGTAAAGATTTGTATTTTTTGGCTTGGTATGATGTGAATTTAAGCACAGAATTAAACTATAAGTTAACGCATCTGACTACATACAAGTATAAACTTTTTGCAGTGATCAAGGGTAAAACTTATTATAGTCCGCTTGAATCGTTCACCACAACCGGTTCACACTCCTACGGTGCATGGCAAACCGTAACTGCGGCGAACTGCACCACTGCGGGTAGTCAAAAGCGTGTTTGCTCGTGCGGAGATATTCAAACTCAAACCATACCTGCCACCGGTCACACTCCAAGCGACTGGATAACGGATACACCCGCGCAACCGGGAGTTGCCGGTTCAAAGCACAAGGAATGCACTGTGTGCCATACTGTTTTGGAAACCGAAATAATTCCGCCGCTTGAGATCATCGATGAAAACGCGCCGCAGGTGATTATCGAAAATAAAAAAGCAACAGCCGGTAAGACGGTTGAGGTAAAGATATCGCTTAAGAACAACCCCGGTATTGCAAGTATGAAGTTGCAGCTTGCTTTTGGAAACGATCTTACGCTTACAAACGTCGTGTTCAATAATGAGATAGGCGGTAACTTCCAACAGCCGCAAAACTACAACAGCCCTGTATTGCTTAACTGGTATAACGGTTTGGAAAATGTAAACGGCGATTTTGTGTTTGCTACGCTTACCTTTAAGGTGAACGAAAATGCTACGATGGGCGAAAAGAGCATAACTGTTACGTATAATCCCGAAGACGTATACAATATAGCGGAGCAGAATATCACCTTTGCCGTCACAGGTGGTAAAATAAACGTGGTGGAATATGAACCCGGCGATATAAACGGCGATACCGCGGTCAATAATAAAGACCTTACAAGATTATTCCAATACCTTTCAGGTTGGGACGTTGAAGTAAACGTATCGGCGCTTGACGTGAACGGCGACGGCAACTCCAACAACAAAGACTTAACACGCTTATTCCAATATCTTTCAGGTTGGGACGTGGAGATATTCTAAAAATCAAAGGCTCGGGAAACCGGGCCTTTGATTTTAGAGGTAATAAGTAATATGTAATAGTGAAGAGGTAAGGTGCGGCTTCGCCGCGATATACAAACGCGCCTTCGGCGCACATATCGTCTGACATCCGATATCTGATATCTGTAATCTGCTTCGTAGGGGATGGCGCTTGTCGACATCCCGTTTTAGACGTTAGACAATAGATCGCGGCGGTGAATCCTCACCGCCGCGTATACTTTTTATCAGGATATTTTATTGTAAAAGGTATCTATCACTATATCGGTCAGCGCGTCGTAATCCGGGGTGAACGCGGAAAAGCCGTTTACTATAGCAGTCTCGCCGGGAACGGTTTTGAACTGCATCGAATCGCCCAGGCGGAGCTTTAAGCAGGTAGTGGCAAGATAGGTCGTCTGAGGCAGGGTAATATTGGTTGAAATATAGGGCTGCATCATATTGTAATAGCTTACTACCTTTGAATAGTCCTTCGATACCGAATCGGCAACCTTATTCATAAACGCCGTCATAAAACTGCGCTGGCGTTCCATGCGGAAATTGTTTGCGTAAACGTCGTCGGTCCGCCAGTGGATATAGTTTACGGCGCTTCTGCCTTTTACCTTTATGGTCCTGCCTTCTTTGTAATATATCCCGCTATCGGGGTCATAGTAGGTTTCGTTTACGTATACCTCGATACTTCCTACCGAATCCGATAGCTTTTCGAGCGCGTCAAGGTCCATTGTAACGTAGGAACTGATATTTATGCCGAACAGGATCCGGCTTACCGATAAAAGCACGTTTTCGCTCGATTGCTTAACGTCCTTGCCGTATGCGTAGGCAAGGCAGACCTGCTTGTTTTCAACGCCTACGTAATTGCCCGAAATATCGTATAGATTAACGTCGGTCAGAGTCTCCCTTGAGACCGGGATGATCGTTAATTCCTTTGTTTCGGTATCTATAGCCGCAACCAGAAGAGTATCCGCCTGACCGCTTAAACCGTTTATATTCGAGCTGCCGTTTACGCCTTCCTTGTCAATGCCAATAAGAAGGATCGTTATAATATTCGGGTTAAGCTTATAACGGTGATCCTTGTAAACTATACCGTCTTCCTCAACGGTCACGTTAACGTTTACTATATTTTTATCATTCTTTAAAAGCTGGTTTTTACCGATCGTGCTGAGTATCACTACCGTAACGTATCCCGCCAGTATAACAGCCAGTATCGATGATAACACGATTATGAGTATCTTTACCGATTTTTTCATTTTTCAACTCCCGAAATGATTAAAAAACACACTGCAATTATACTTAAAAATAAAAAATATGTCAATCTTTTTGGCGTTTTTATAAATATATGTGGAAAAATTCATAATTCTATAGTATAATGATATGAAATATACGTTCAGGGAGATATGTTATGAAGATAATCATAACCGGTTGCGGAAAGATCGGCGTTGCCGCGATAGAAAGTCTTGCAAGCGAAGGTCACGACGTTATAGCCATTGATAACCGGCTCGAAGTTATCAATGAGATACGCGACGTTTATGACGTTATGTGTATTTGTTCAAACGGCGCCGACTTCAACACGCTCAGCGAAGCGGGCGTGGCTGACGCCGATATGTTCATAGCGGTAACCGGCTCGGATGAGCTTAACATGCTTAGTTGTATAATAGCGAAAAAGATGGGCGCAAAGCATACCGTAGCGCGCGTTCGCAACCCCGAATACAACGTTAAAAGTCTCGGATATATAAAGCAGCAGATAGATCTGTCCCTGATACTCAATCCCGAATATCTTGTTGCGCAGGAAATATTTAATATTTTAAAATTCCCGGCGGCGGTAAACGTCGAGACCTTCTCGCGCCGCAACTTTGAAATGGCGGAGCTGGTGCTTCGCGATAACAGCGCGATAATCGGTATGAGTCTTATGGAGCTTCGTAAAAAGTTTCAGGCGAACTACCTTATCTGTGTTGTTCAGCGCGGGGACGACGTTTTTATTCCCGACGGTAATTTTGTTCTTGAAAGCGGCGATCATATAGGCATTACCGCCGACCCGAGCGAGATTCAGAAACTGCTTAAAATGCTCGGTATACTTCAAAAGAGCGTGCGTGACGTTATGGTGCTCGGCGGGGGAAGGATCGCCTATTATCTTTCAAAGCTTTTATTGGCTTCGGGCAACTCGGTCAAGATCATAGATAAAAGCCGGGCGCGCTGCGAGACCCTTTCCGATCTCTTGCCGAAGGCGCGTATAGTTAACGGCGACGGCACTGATCAGAACCTTTTGATAGAAGAGGGGCTCGATTCTTCCGATTCCTTCGTAGCACTAACCGGTATGGATGAGGAAAACATCCTCGTTTCGATTTTTGCGCAGGCAAAGCAGGTAAAAAAGGTTATAGCCAAGGTAAACGGAACAGAGCTTTCGGATATGGCGGAAAAGCTCGGGCTCGACTGTGTCGTCACACCTAAACTAACGGTAAGCGGTATTATTTCACGTTATGCGAGAGCCATCGCAAATTCCGAAGGCAGTAACGTTGAGACCCTTTATAAACTTATGGACGGCAAGGTCGAAGCCGCCGAATTCAACGTTGCATCGGATTTCGGATATATGGATATACCGATAAGGCAGCTCAAGCTTAAAAAGAATATACTTATCGCAGGTATTATTCGCAAACGCAAGGCGATTATTCCTTCGGGTGACGACGTTATAATGGCGGGGGATAAGGTAATAGTTATCGCCGCAAAAATGGTGCTTAACGATCTTTCTGATATTATGAGGTAACTTTGAATGAATGTTAAAGCGGTATTGAATACGCTTGGCAAAATGACGGTCGCGGAAGCGGCGCTTCTGTTGCTGCCGCTCGGGGTATCGCTCGGATACGCCGAGTTTCACGCGGCGTCCGCCTTTGCCGTAACCGTTATGCTTGCGGCGGCGATCGGCGGTATCCTGATTTGTTTTACCCGCCGCCACAGCAACGTTATTTTTGCTCGGGACGGGTTTATGATAGTTGCGTGGGTATGGATACTTATATCGCTTATCGGCGCGCTTCCGTTCAGAATATCCGGCGCGATACCTTCTTACGTTGACGCGTTTTTTGAAACCGTAAGCGGATTTACTACCACCGGCGCCTCTATCCTTTCGGATATAGAGAGTATGCCCAAAGGTATGCTGTTCTGGCGCAGCTTTACCCATTTTATCGGCGGTATGGGCTTTCTTGTTTTTGTTATGGCGATTATACCGAACATTACCGACCGTTCTATCCATATCCTTAAAGCGGAGGTCCCGGGTCCGGTCGTTGGCAAGCTTGTTCCGCGAATAAAGGATACCGCCAAGATACTTTACCTTATTTATATAGCCATAACCCTTCTTGAAATCGTAATGCTCATCTGCGGCGGTATGCCGGTGTTTGACAGCGTGGTCCACTCATTCGGCTCCGCAGGGACCGGCGGTTTCAGCAGTAAAAATACCAGTATCGCGGGTTACAGCCCTTACTGCCAGTGGGTCATAGGCGTGTTTATGCTGCTTTTCGGCGTAAACTTCAATATTTACTATCTTTTGTTTATAAAGAAATTCAAGGACGCTTTAAAAAGCACCGAGCTTTGGTGCTATATATCGATAATGCTTGCAGGCACCGCCGTTATAACATATAATAATATCGCGGTTTTCGGCGGCTTTTCGGAATCGCTCAGGCACTCGTTTTTCCAGGCGTCCTCTATAATGACCACCACCGGCTATTCCACCGCCAATTTCGATACCTGGGCGGGGCTTTCAAAATCGATACTCTTTATTCTTATGTTTATAGGCGCCTGCGCCGGGTCTACCGGCGGCGGTCTTAAGGTTTCGCGCGTGATAATCCTTTTCAAAACCGTTTCGCGTGAGATAAGAAGACTTCTTAATCCCCGCTCGGTAAAAGTGGTGCATTTTGAGGGCAAAAAGGCGGATGAAAGCACCGTAAGCGGAGTAAGCCAGTATTTTGCAATCTACATTATTTGCTTCGTAACGGCGTTTTTGCTTATATCCTTTGAACCCTTCGGGCTTGAAAGCAATATTTCGGCTACCGCCGCCTGCTATAACAATATCGGTCCCGGCTTCGGTGCCGTAGGTCCGGCAATGAATTATGCTGGGTATACCGCTTTTTCAAAAATTGTTCTCGCATTTTCAATGCTCCTTGGAAGACTTGAAATATTCCCGATAATAATAGCCTTTTCTCCTTCGCTTATTAAAAACAAATGAGATGTGATATAATATGACGATCAAACGACGTTTCAAACTCACTTCGGCGCAGGTCATTATATTCGGTTTTGCCGGTGTGATAATATTGGCGACCCTTTTGCTTATGTTGCCGATATCCTCCGCCGATAAATCGTTTACTCCGTTTTTAAACGCCGCCTTTACGGCTACTTCGGCAACCTGCGTTACGGGACTTGTTGTTTACGATACCGCTACCCACTGGTCGGCTTTCGGTCAGGCTATAATACTTACGCTTATTCAGATAGGCGGTATGGGCGTTGTTACGGTAGCGATCTGCTTTTCAAAGCTTTCGGGCAAGAAGGTGGGTCTGCTCGGGCGAAGTTTTATGCAGGATTCCATCGCCGCGCCCCGCCTTGGCGGCATAATGAAGTTTACAAGATTCGTTGTGCTTACCGCTCTTATAATCGAGTTTACGGGCGCATTACTGCTTATGCCCGCCTTTTGTAAAAACTTCGGTGTAAAGGGGATCTGGTTTTCGTTTTTTCATTCGATCTCCGCGTTTTGTAACGCCGGTTTCGATATTATGGGCGAAAAAGGGCAGTTCTCATCGCTTACGTTTTTTAATAGCAATATCGCGGTAAACGTTATAATAATGCTTCTTATAATAATAGGCGGCATCGGTTTTGCCACCTGGCACGATATAAAGGATCACGGTTTTAAGATAAGGCGTTATTCGCTTCAGAGCAAAGCCATTCTGATACTTACGGCGGTATTCATCATCGTTCCGGCGCTCTTTTTCTTCTTTGCCGAGTTCGGCGGTATGGCGCCTAAAGACAGAACGCTCGCGTCGCTCTTTCAATCGGTAACGCTCAGAACCGCGGGATTCAACACGGTGGACTTTTCGGGGATCGGCGGCGCCTCGCTCGCCGTTATGATAGTGTTTATGCTCATAGGCGGCGCTCCGGGCTCTACCGCCGGTGGTATGAAGGTAACAACGGTCGCGGTGCTTTTGTTCTCGACGCTAAGCGTTTTTTCAAGAAGAAAAACCGTGCGTATGGGCAACAGGAATATCGATGATGAAAACGTAAAGGTCGCCGCGGCGGTCCTTATGATGTATATAACACTCTTCTTTGCCGGCGCCGTTGCGATATCTTTAAGCGACGGTCTGCCGCTCCATATGTGCCTTTTTGAAACCGCCTCCGCGATAGGGACCGTTGGACTTACCACCGGAATAACCGCAGGTCTTTCGGCTTTTTCGAAAACAGTTATAATACTGCTTATGTATATAGGCAGGGTAGGCGGACTTACGGTAATCTTTGCGGCGGCAAAAACATCAATAACGGGCGCGAAGCTCCCGCTTGAAAAAATAACAGTAGGATAAGCATAATACTTAACGAGGTGTCTTATGAAAAGTGTATTACTAATAGGTCTTGGAAGATTCGGCATGAATATTGCTCAGAAGCTTTACGAGCTTAAGCATGAGGTCATGGCGCTCGATACCGATGAGGCGCGCATAAACGAGGTGCTGCCCATCGTAACGCGGGCTCAGATAGGCAACGGGACCGACGTTGAGTTGCTCAGGTCGCTCGGCGTTGACGATTACGACGTTTGCATAGTTACGATAAAGGATTTTTCGGATTCGCTCCAGACCGTATCGCTGCTTAAGGAGCTCGGCGCAAAAGCCGTTGTTGCAAGGGCGATAAGCGATACCCATGAAAAGTTCCTGCTCAGAAACGGCGCGGACGAAACGGTTTATCCCGAAAAACAGCTTGCCACCTGGACTGCCGTTTGCTTTACGTCCAATCACGTTTTTGATTACGTCAGGCTTGACGATAATCATTCTATCTTCGAGGTCACGATCCCTGATGAGTGGAACGGAAAAACCATAGAGCAGCTCGCCGTTCGCCGTAAACACGGGCTCAACATTATGGCGATAAAGGAAGATGACGGTCTCAATATGGCGATCACTCCCGATATGGTGCTTACCTCCGATAAGCACATTCTGGTGCTCGGAACGATAAAGAATATCAAGAAAATATTTAACATATAGTGGTTTCCTTATTTATATTTACATTATATTGCGTAAACTGCTTGACAAATCGGGTTTTTAGCCGTATACTTTTTATGTGAAATAATTTTTTTGTTGGAGGAAAAAATATGATTAGTGCCGGTGATTTCAGAAACGGTGTTACCTTTGAGGAGGACGGTCAGGTTTTGCAGGTCGTTGAATTTCAGCACGTAAAGCCGGGCAAAGGCGCCGCTTTTGTAAGAACAAAAACAAAGAACGTTATAACCGGTTCGGTTGTTGAAAAGTCCTATAACCCTACCGCCAAGTTCC
This sequence comes from Clostridia bacterium, assembly GCA_017554405.1. Lineage (GTDB taxonomy): Bacteria > Bacillota > Clostridia > Oscillospirales > Acutalibacteraceae > UBA737. The sequence goes on from JAFZIK010000065.1 coordinate 22,421, forward strand.
CGACCGCTTATATTGAGCGCAAGGATATGGAGTTCTCTTATAGCGACGGTGACCTTTATTACTTTATGGATCAGGAGACCTATGATATGGTCCCGATAAATAAAAGTGATTTAGGGGATAATTTCAAGTTTGTGAAGGAAAATATGGTATGTAAGATACTTGCTTACAAGGGCAAGGTTTTCGGTGTTGAGCCGCCCACTTTCGTTGAGCTCACCGTAACCAAAACCGAGCCGGGCTTTGCAGGCAATACCGCAACAAACGCAACGAAACCCGCAACCCTTGAAACCGGTTGTGAGATACGCGTTCCGCTCTTTATAAACGAGGGTGAGGTAATCCGTATAGATACCAGAACCGGCGAGTATATGGAGCGCGCGTGAGTATAGTAAAGGAGAAATACTATGGATATTTGTGAGAAGATTTCTTATATCAAAGGTCTTGCCGAGGGGCTTGATCTTGACGGCAACACCAAAGAGGGCAAGGTCATTTATGCTATCCTTGATCTGCTCGGCGATATGACCGAGGAGATCTGCGAGATCGAGGATGGGCTTGATGATATCACCGAGCAGCTTGACGCGGTCGATGAGGATCTTTCTTCGGTCGAAGAGATCGTTTATGATGAAGACGGTTGCGATTGCGGTTGCTGTGACGATGATGTTTATGAGGTAGAGTGCCCCAACTGTCACGATACCATTTATCTTGATGAAGAGATGCTCGAAGAAAACGGTATCGATTGCCCCAACTGCGGCACACCGCTCGAGTTTGATTTTGATGATAACTGTGAAGTAGAAGCACACGAGGTCGAAGAAAAGGAACCCGAAGCCGAATAATCTATAAAAACTTGACCGTGCCGTTTCGCCTTGCGAAAGGGCGCGGTTTTTTTAGGTGAAGTCTTATGAATATTACGTCACCGAAGCTAAGCTTCAGCATTTTAAAAGAAAACCGTTCGGGTCTGCCGGTCATCATAGTTGCGGCGGGCAGCTCAAGCCGGATGGGCGGCGAAGATAAGCAGCTTATAAGCATTTCCGGCATACCGGTAATAGCAAGGACTATGCTCGCCTTTGAACGCTCCGCCGATATTTCAAAGATCATCCTTGTAACGCGGCGGGAAAGCATACCGAAAATGCAGCTGTTAGCCGAAAAATATATGATAAGCAAGCTTACCGATATCGTAGAGGGGGGCGATACCCGCCAGCAGTCGGTAATGTGCGGTATAGCGCGCCTTGGCGCAGACGATAAAAAGGTCCTGGTCTCGGACGGCGCGCGCCCGTTCGTTACCGGGCGTATGATAAAGGATTGCGTTTGCGCTCTCGATTCGCATGACGGTTGCCTTTGCGCCGTAAAGGTAAACGATACGGTAAAAGAGGTCATAGACGGCGCCGTTCGCTCAACGGTGGACAGAAGCCGCCTTTACCTTGCGCAAACGCCCCAGGGCATAACGGTGTCGCTTTATAAAAAAGCGGCGGTAAACACCGATATATCGGTGTTTACCGATGACGTTTCGGTTCTTGAATCGGTCGGCGCGGACGTTATCGCGGTCGAGGGCGACGTAAGAAACATAAAGATAACCACGCCTTCGGATATCGCGCTTGCCGAAATCTACGTTAAGGAGAATTAACTATGCGTATCGGTCACGGTTATGACGTTCACCGCCTCGTATCCGGCAGAAAGCTGATGTTAGGCGGAGTGGATATTCCTTATGAAAAAGGGCTTCTCGGTCACTCGGACGCCGACGTTCTGCTTCACGCCGTTTGTGACAGTCTGCTCGGCGCGGCGGCGCTTGGCGATATAGGCGCCCATTTCCCGGATAGCGATGAAAAGTATAAAGGCATCAGCTCTTTAGTCCTGCTTAAAAAAACGGCGGAGCTTATAGAGAATAAGGGCTATAGGGTTTTGAATATTGACGCAACGATAATAGCGCAGGCGCCCAAGCTTTCGCCTTATATTGAAAAAATGCGGGGCAACATCGCCGGCGCGCTTAATACCGATATCAAAAACGTTAACGTTAAAGCCACCACCGAGGAGGGACTCGGCTTTACCGGCGGCGGCGAAGGTATCGCCGCCCACGCGCTCTGCCTTATAGAAGGGTAATAAAAACGCTTTCGCGGCAATATATATTAACGGGTGATCTTTTGAAAACGTATGTGACCGTTACCCGCAGGAGTTTGTTTGCCGTGTTTTTGCTTACCCTCTTATTGATACTTATAGGCGGGCAGTTTTCCGCCGCGGGAAAAACAAATCAGAACGGAAAAACGAACGCCCAAAGGGTCTCCTTTATAAAAGCGCTCGGGCTTTTGCCGGATGACAGTAACGCAACCTCTAAAGAGGTTTCTGTGCCGGTCGATTTTTCCGATGTTTACAAAAACTATAACGAACTTCAGAAGCAGGCGGGATACGACCTTTCGGCTTACAAGGGCGTAAAGGTCACGATATATACCTACCCGGTAGGCAGGCTTAAAGAAAACAACAGCGATGAATATTATGTTCATTTAATGGTATATAACGGCAGGATCATCGGCGGCGATATCGCTTCAAATAATTTTTACGGAGAAATGCTGCCGTTAAGCAAAATCGGAACGGGAAAATGAAAAAAGAAAGACTTGATAAATACGTATCAAATCAACTGAATATCTCAAGAAGCGCGGTAAGGACAGGCATTATGTCCGGTAAAGCCTCGGTCAACGGGGAAACCGTAAAAAACCCAGCCGCCCCCATAGACTGCGAAGCGGATACGGTCTTTTACTCCGGCAATAAGATAGAGTATAAAAAATACGTCTACTTGATGCTCAACAAACCTGCCGGTATAATAACCGCCTCAAGTGATAAATCTCGAAAAACGGTGCTCGATCTTGTGCCTTATGAACTGCGCCGCAAAGACCTGGCGCCGGTAGGCCGCCTTGATAAGGATACCACCGGTCTTTTGATCATTACCGATGACGGCGAATTCGCGCACAAATGCATATCGCCTAAAAGTAATATCGAAAAAAGCTATATTGTCGAGCTTGACGGCGATATAACCGAAGATGTGATAACAAGCTTCCGAAACGGTGTAACACTTGCCGACGGATACATATGCAAACCTGCAAAGCTGTTTGATTTGGGCAACAGGCAGGCAAGAGTAGTGATCACAGAGGGGAAATACCATCAGATAAAGCGAATGTTCGGTGTATTTTCACTGGGTGTAAACGCTCTTCACAGGGAGTCTTTCGGCTCGTTAAAACTTCCGCCCGATTTAGGGGAGGGGGAATGCGCCGAAATAGGCGAATCGGCGCAAAAGTTGATAATTTAACGGTTTTTATCTGTTTTAGATAAAACGGGCACTTAAATATTGTGTGAAATGATTATAGCATTTTTCGGGGTTTATTGATATAATATTTGATAACAATGGCACCACTATAGGAGGTTGAATTATGGCAAGTTTGTCATTACGCAATGTTTATAAGAGATACCCGGGCGGCGTTACCGCTGTTTCGGATTTCAATCTCGAAATAAAGGATAAAGAGTTTATCATTCTCGTCGGTCCTTCCGGATGCGGTAAGTCCACTACGCTTAGAATGGTTGCCGGTCTTGAGGAGATAACCGAAGGCGAGATCTATATAGGCGATCGCCTTGTAAACGACGTTGCTCCTAAGGATCGCGATATCGCGATGGTTTTCCAGAACTATGCGCTTTATCCGCATATGACCGTGTTTGATAACATGGCGTTCGGTCTTAAGCTTCGCAGAACTCCTAAGGATGAGATCAGGCGTCGCGTTGAAGAGGCGGCAAGAACTCTTGATATCGAGCATCTTCTTGAGCGAAAGCCCAAGGCTTTGTCCGGCGGTCAGCGTCAGCGTGTTGCGCTCGGTCGTGCTATCGTTCGCGAGCCTAAGGTATTCCTCCTTGATGAGCCTCTTTCAAACCTTGATGCAAAGCTTCGTGCACAGATGCGCACCGAGATTTCAAAGCTTCATCAGAGACTCGGCACAACCTTTATTTACGTTACCCACGATCAGACCGAAGCTATGACGATGGGCACGCGTATCGTTGTTATGAAGGCCGGCTTTATTCAGCAGGTCGATACCCCGCAGAACCTTTACCTTTATCCCTGCAACCTCTTCGTCGCCGGATTTATCGGTTCTCCTCAGATGAACTTCATAGAGTCCAAGCTTCTTAAAGAAGGCAATGATTTCTTCGTTGAGTTCGGTTCCGAGGATACCAAGACCCGCGCGGGCGTTAAATATAAAGTTAAGCTTCCCGCCGATAAGAACAAGGATGATTGCCTTGAAGCTTACGTAGGCAAAGAGGTAATAATGGGCATCCGTCCCGAGCACGTTCACAATGAGGAAGACCTCCTTGCCGCCAATGCTGACGGTATCGTAGAGGCAAACGTTGAAGTTACCGAACTTATGGGTGCTGAAACATATCTCTATATGAACTGCGAAGGTCAGACCATCAACGCCCGTGTTGCTCCTACAAATACGGCGCGCCCCGGCGATAAGATCAAGATCGCTCTTGAACCCTCTAAGATCCATCTCTTCGATAAGGAAACAGAGGTTACGATCTGCAACTGATTTAAAAACAAAAACGTTTATATAAGAGTTTTATACCGATATTGTATTTTTACAGTATCGGTATTTTTTTGTTAAAAGGATTGGAATTTATGCTTGAATTCAAGCCGTATTCATTTGCCGCGCTCAAAAGCGTTTTACCCTATATAAAAAACAGCAATTCGCTTTGCAGTGAAATTTCCGCCGGTTCGCTTTATATGTGGAACGGCGGCTATGACGTCCGTTTTGCTGTTTGGAACGATACATTTATTATGAGCGAAAACATCGGCGAACAGCCGGCTTTTACCTGGCCTATCGGTAAGGATATAAGCGGTATGATCGATGAGCTTATAGAATACGTTTCTGCAAATAATATCGCGCTCAGGTTCTGCGAGATAGATGATAAAACGCTTGATATCATAAAAAATGATAAGCGTTTAAAACCTGCTACGTTCGCTTATGAAGAGCGTTGGAGCGATTATATTTATTCCTTTTCGGAGGCGTTGACCTTTAAGGGAAACAAGTATAAAGGTCAGCGCAATCATATAAACAAATATAAGCGCCTTTACGGCGACCCGGTCATCCGCTTTGTAAATGACGGTGACGTAAAGGATATAGAGTTGTTTTTTTCGGAATACGAAAAGGAGCACCCCGGCGCAAATTCCCTTGAGATCGCTGAACTCGAACAAACAAAAAAGCTTTTGGGCGTATCTGATGAACTGGGGCTTTATGCCGCTTGTCTTAAAAACAACGGTAAAATAGCGGCAGTAAGTATCGGCGAAGTGGTCGCCGATACCCTGCTTATCCACGTTGAAAAGGCGTTAAGGCGCTACGAGGGCATATACCCGACGATGTATACCGGCTTTGTAAATCTTATTGCCGGGCATATCGGCAGACCGCTTGCCCTTATCAACCGCGAGGATGATTCGGGCGATGAGGGACTGAGGATCTCAAAAATGCAGTATCATCCGGCAGGCAGGGTAAATAAACATCTTGTTCATATAGATTCACCGGCGGCAAGGATAAGCGCCATACCGGTTTTAAAGGGCGAGGGGATAACGCTTACCCCGTTTTATCCGGGCGATAAAAAAGCCTATTTAAAGCTCAATACCGATATCGAGAACAACCGCTTTTGGGGATATGATTACAGGGACGATCAGGAAATATTCGGCACCATTGATGAGAACACCTTTTACGATGGCGCGCTTACCGATATGAAGGCGGGTGATTCTTTAAACTTTGCCGTTCGTTTAAGTGAGGAAGACGAAATGATAGGGGAGGTGATCCTTTGGAATTTCACCCCCTGTTCCGCGGAGCTCGGTTGCAGGCTAATGCCAAAGTATCAAGGCAGGGGATACGGCAAGGCGGCGTTTAAGACCGCCGCGCGATTTGCAAAAACAGAACTAAAGGTAAAAGTCCGGGCAAAATGCTTTGTTGAAAACACGGCGTCATATAAAATGATCATCTCAAGCGGCTTTAAACAGACCGAAAGGGATGAAAAGTTTTTTTATTTCAACCTGACCGAATAATCAATTTGCTCTGCATTTTATCTTTTGCCTCTTAATATAATTTTTAAGAGGTGATTTTATGGAAGAAACTAACAGGATAGATTACGGCAACGAACCTTTTATCGCCAACATTACGAGCGTTTCCTGCGAAAACCCGTTTTACAGGCGCGTTTTATGGACCGGGGAACATCTCCAGGTGGCGGTGATGTCCATTCCGGTCTCAGGGGAAATAGGGCTTGAACAGCATCCGGATAACGACCAGTTTATAAGGATCGAAAGCGGTTGCGGCGAGGTTTTTATGGGCGGCAGCGCGCAGAATCTCAATATACAAAAGCGCGTTAACAACCATTTTGCCGTTATGGTCCCGGCGGGGGTCTGGCATAATATCAGAAACATCGGCAATACGCCGCTTAAGGTCTATACGGTTTATGCGCCGCCGCACCACCCGAAAGGCACGGTGCACGAGACCAAAAGCGTTTCCGAAAGTGAGGAAAATTAAGCCCTTGCTTTCGGGCAAAAAATAATGTAAAATAAGATACCGGAACAAAAAAGGTAAAAGGAGTAGGGTCATGCCGCTTGATAACACACAAAAGATAAGGACTAAAAACAAGAACCTTTTTCTTCGCGTAACAAAAGGCCATTTTGCAACTGGACATTCGCATATAAACTATTATATTGACGTTACCTCGCAAAAAACCCGCCTTTCGGAAGCAAAGGCGGTTGCGGAAACGCTGGTTTCGTATTATTCGCTAAGCACGGTGGTCGATACCGTTCTCTGCCTTGACGGCACCGAGGTCATCGGCACCTGTATCGCGGAAGCGCTCACCCGTAACGATTTCAGGAATCTGAACGCGCATCAAACGGTTTACGTGGTAACACCCGAGCACACCTCGGGCAGTCAGCTTATCTTCCGCGATAATCTTGTTACCGCGATATCGAATAAGCACGTGCTTATCCTCGCGGCTTCGGTAACTACCGGATATACCGCCCTTTCCGCTATCGAGGCGGTGCGCTATTACGGCGGCAACGTTGTCGGCGTATCGGCGATATTCGCAACGGTGGATGAGTGCGGCGGCGTCAGCGTTAATTCGGTATTTGATCCTAAGGATCTGCCTGATTACGCGAGCTATAATTCGCATGAGTGCCCGCTTTGCAAAGTGCATAAAAAGGTCGATGCCATAGTAAACAGCTTCGGCTTTTCAAAACTTTAAGAAGATAAAAAAGGAGCAGACCGTAGTGAAGCGAACCCCAAAGTTTAGACAAAATTAAATATTAAATTGCTTGTGAATGAGTTCGGTATCCAACCGGGCTCATTCCTTTTAGTTTAGTAGAAATTCTTTCGTTGTTGTAGTAGTGAATATAGTTTTTAAGTTCATCA
>JAFZIK010000066.1 GCA_017554405.1 Clostridia bacterium
AAATAGTAAAATGAAATGTACGTTACTCTCATATTTTCACCGCCCAAATAATCAATTTTTTCCAAAAAAAGGAAACAATTTTGCAATTTTTTTATATTATAGTCTAAACTTGGCGCAAGGTCAACTGAAATTAAGCACTTTTATCCGAATTGTTTTTCGTATACTAAAATCTAAAAAATTCGCACCCGATTTATAAATACATTTTAACCGTTTTGTGATATTATATAATAAACAATACTGTACGCGGAGGTTAAAGTATGAAATCACGGAGATTATTATCGGCGATAATGTCGGCGGTTATGGTATTTACCATGTTCGCGGTGTTGGCAACGGTTGTAACCGTTGTGGCACCTATTACCGCATTGGCGGATCCTTCCGCCACGGCGACGACCACGGCTATCTACGTAGGACCTTCTACAAGATATGCGGGCAACGTCCCGTCGGGTATATTCCTGCCGCTCGTGCGCACCGGCACGTATTCTGACGGTACTATAGCTCAGATTACCGCTAAGGTAAAAATGCTAAACGGCACAAAGCCGTACGTTCAGATGGCGCGTGCCGTGTCCGCCACCAGCGGTAATGCCGGAATGATAAGCATTTATCAGGCAAGCGGTATTTCGAGCAACTGGAACGGTAACGACGCGTCAACCGTCAGTAACGGGACATTTACCTGCTCCGTTAAATTCAAAGATATTCCGGGCGCTTCCAACTGTTTCTATTCCGATACCTGGAACGGCTCAACACAGACCCGCAGAAGCGATATTCCCGGCCGCAGCGATCCTATCTGGGGCGGTATATACATAGGCAACGGCGTTATAAACGACGACAGCAGCATGACCTCGGACAGCGATTTATCGATGGAATTTATAATCACCGATATAAGCGTTAAGATAACCACCCTTTCGGGCGGCTCCGGCGGCGCGGTAGGCGACGAGCTGGCTCCGGCGGAAACCCTGCTTGACGAAGGCAAGGTTTATTCTCTGTTCGCCGGCACTGCTACCGGCAGTTCTCCGGCTTCGAGAAAAATGAAAAACCATCCGCTTCAGGCGACTCCGGGTATATGGAGCGCCGTTACTACCGACGAAGACACAGTAAAACAAGTAACGGTTGCCGACGATATATTCTCGGGCGGCACTCATTCCTATACTCAGCATGCCGAGACCGATAACGAAATAGAGTATTATACCTGCTCGGATTTCGGTGACGTGAAGTTTGAAAAATTCGGCAACTGCTACAGCGCGCTTTTAAACAACGATTCGGCTAAAAAGGCGTTTGTTCTTAAATCTCACGCGGGCGATACAAACGACCCGACCGCCAAAACGGGCAATTATCCCAACGCGACGTATGCAAATATCTTTATACCTCTTAACGTTCATAAATATTTCTCGGCTTACAGCGCCACGGATTTCGGTTGTTCATCTAATAATCTTCGCGAGAATTCGGGCAACTTTAAGCTGAAGATCACAATGAAAGCAAAACGCCTTTCGGGAACCGGTCAGCCGATAGTAGGTAAGAGCTATGCTTACAGTACCGCTACGTCGACCGCTGAAGAACCGCGCCAGGGTGAGCCGATTCCTTCATCGGGCAGAGCGTATAACAACAACTGCGGTCCTATGACCGAAAGCTCGAGACAAAAGGATTATATTACTTCGACCTATAACGCTTCGACCGGTGATTTTGAGGCGGTACTGAGAATCGAGTCGCAGGAATACGGGCAGATGTCCAGAACGGGTATCAGCACGTATATTACAATAGGTCTCGCTGAGCATACAAACGACAGTTTTGACGCCTGTGCTACGGATTCCTCCTTTATAATCAGCGATATTAAGTTTACGGTTTACGCCATAGGCGAAACCGATACCGAGCTTTTCGGCGGCGCAAATCAGGCGCCCAAGATGAGCGCGGCTAACTGTGACGCTGATACACGCTATAAGTTCTTAAACCCCTGGGAAAATACCGATAAGGTCAACGGCACTATCGACGTTGCGATGCGTCACGCACCGATCGGTAAGTTCTCGGTAGAAGGCGCTGTTCAGAACGCAACGGTTATTGACAGTAACGTATGTAACAGAAGCTCCTGCACGCTTACTCACCACGCGGGCACAGATACAACCATTGAATACTGGTCCTGCGCGACGCATGCTAAGAACTATGACGATAAGTTTGCGTCGCACGAGCTCGCAAGCGTTTCGGCTACCAGGAAAATGATTACAATTAACGCTACCGAGGGTCTTTCAAACGATTGCCGCGGCGCGTTTATCACGGTTGATAACGACGGTTTTGTCGGTGATAAATACTTTATCTTCCAGTGCAAGATGAAGATACTCTCCGGCAGCGGCATACCGAGAATTTCGGTGCTTCGCTCGGGTTATTTCGGTAACGGCACCGTAGCCCCGAGCGGCAGAACCAGCACGGATGAAAAAGACGGTACGCGCGTTTTATGGACCCATTACGATCCACTGACCTATACCTATACCGCGTCAATTTTGCTCTGGCGTGCCGATCCGTACGACTACAATCAGTTTAAATATTATGAGTCTACCACCGGCGCCCATTCGGTTATTATGATAGGTAACTTTGTTCCGAACAGCCTCGGTACCTACGGCTCGGGCGCGGGGCTCGACGAGATATCCGATACTTCGTTTGCTTTCGCGGACCCCGAACTGTACGCGGCGGATGAC
>JAFZIK010000067.1 GCA_017554405.1 Clostridia bacterium
TAAATTCTTTATCGTTCCCGCACTGATACCTATAAAGAAGCCCTTATAACATCTTGAGGAAGTAATATTGATTCCGGATATTTCATGACCCTTACCGTCAAATGTGCCGTTAAACCCGCCTAAGGGGCTGATAGCCACATTGTCCAAGGAAATATCATCATTTAATTGCACATACATTCCCGAATAATTGTTGCCGCCGCGTGACTGACTTGCAAAGTATGCAAAGTCATCCGCATTTTTAATAAGATAGGGGTCAGCCGCCGTGCCCGAGCCGGAAAGAGACGCGGAAGCACTGCTGCCATCCCACACGCTTGTTGCCGTTGCCGAAGGCACTGCCATCATAACAACCAGAACGCAGAGGGTAACAACAACCGCGAGCAGTCTTTCAAATTTTGTTCTCATAAAATGATTCCTCCAATAACGTTAGTATTTTGCGGGAATTCGTAAAGGGTATAATACCCCCACATTATTTTACAAATAGATTATACAATTTAAAGATGTTATAAAACCATTGTTAAATCGCCGAAAACTTATGCAAAATCAACGGAAAAAGATATAAAACGAGCGATTTGTGAATCGCCCGCACGGCATAGCCGTTTGGATTGCGTTTGCGGCGGGACGATGTGGGCATCGTCCCCTACCTTTGTCATTCCGAGGAAGACGCCGGGCGCCGACCGTGGGAATCCGTTTTCACGTAATGCACTGTGATAGAATGGGTTGCGGATTGCAGGCAATATGTGCGCCACAGGCGCGTTTATATATCGCGGCAAAGCCGCACGATGAATTGTGCTTCGCACATGAAATGCCTTCGGCGTGAAATGACGCGGGCGTCGTGAATTGCCTTCGGCATTAAGATGCACCTGCGGCGCGTTTATATATCGCGGCAAAGCCGCACCTTGTGTCTGATATCTGACATCTGCCGTCTGGAATCTGATTTGCGGCGAAGCCGCAATATAAATAGCGCCGGCGGATCATCTCCGCCGGCGCTTAAAGACATATTTTTTAGTCAACTCCGATGTTTTCCCAATCAACGTTTTCCTCATCAATATAACCGCTCTTTTCCGCGGCTTCGATCCGCTTTGCTTCCTCATCGGTTACCTTTGTAAAATCGGGGTCCCACGCAAGGACAAGTTTTTTTATAAATTCATACGCAAATACTTTATCCGATTCAGGTAACGCTTCCATTAAACGAGCGGCTTCTGCTGTAATACCCGACATAAAGATACCTCCTGATTATTTATATATATCGCCACGGTTGCCGATATCGATCACAAAAATAATTCTGATCGTTTCTTCATTTTCATAGCGAAAAATAACTCGCCACGAACCTACCCTAAGGCGTTGCCTGCCATCATTATAACCCTGCATTGTTTTTATATCTCCGGCGGGCGGATCCGCGGTAAGCCCGGCAATCGCAGAACGTATGCGTTCTACAGATTTTTTATCAAGTTTCGATAAAAATTTTAATGCATCTTTTGAATACTTGATCTTAACACCGTTCATTATTATTCCCCGCAAAAGCAACATGTTCCTATAATCCAATTATATATTATTTTTCGGAATTGTCAACCGCTAATGCTTGATATAAAACGGGCGGATGATACCGCCCCCTACGGTATAGCCGTTTGGATTTAGATTTGTAGGGATACAAAACGCGCCGGCGGATCATCTCCGCCGGCGCTTATATCTGGCGAGAGTCGAACCCCTACGGTTTGGCTCGCCGCCAGATTATGCCGTTTATTCTACTTTAAGCACTGATTTGTTTACGCGCTTAACTGCGTTATCGACCTGATTCTCGATTTTTGCAAAGGCGGTGGATATCTGCTTTGAGGTGATCAAAGCGGTTCTTACCTGACCTTCGGCGGTATCGCTCACATACTTTAAGAGCGATGAGGAGAATTCCATAGTTTTAGGCAATTGCTGCGAAACGTAAACCGCGGTTTCCCAAACGTTGGCGTTTGTAGCCTCGGATTTTTCATAGGGGTTATAGTTTTCGTTATCAAGCAGGTAACGCAGGAAGTATGCGGCGCCGACCTTGTTTTTAGCGCCCTTTGCGATAGCATAGACCCTAAAATCGCAGGGAGCGTTGGTAACGCCATTAAGACCCGGAACGGGAACGGCGTCTACCTCAAAGGAAGCCCAACCGGCAATACTGTTCTTGTTATAGCAGTTGTAAACCGTATTGATAAACATTACATCCTTCTGAGCGAGGAAGTTGTTTTGATTATAGGTTTCAAGGTAACCTTCAGAATTGAGGAATTTACTTATCCATTCCCAGGACTTTCTGAGATCGGCATTGGAAAGATTTGATACGAATTTGGTGCCGTTAAAGGTAACAAGGTCCTGACCGGACGCCAGCGCAAAGTCATACTGAGAAATATAGGTAAGCGGCATATAACCCTTATCCTTTATGGTTGTGCAAAGGTCATAAAGCGCCTCTAAATTCCACTTGCCGGCTTTCCATAAAGCGCGCGGCGACTGTGTGGCGTAATCTGCGCCTAAGATCTTTTTAAGAAGCGGCACGTTTATCATAAGCATACGCGCATCGTGATAAATAGACTTTTTGGAATTTACGCCATAGTAACTGCCGCGTATCTTTGCGCCGCTCATACTGTCATAATCCCAGAAATCGTCTTCAAGCTTGAAGGTGTTTACGTCAAGCGGCTCGCAAAGCGAGATGAGCGCGTTGGGGTATGCCACACGTTCGCCGTTTATTATATCGGGCGCGTTGCCCGCCGCAACTCGGTTTGCAACGGTTTCGCCGTAGCCGCCGTATTCGGCATAGGTGAGCTTGACCTTGATGCCGGTCTTCTCTTCAAAGCCCTTTACGATCGCTTTATCGTTATCGGTTATCTGGCGGCACATAAGATATTCAACGGTAGTACCCTTTACGCTTGCCGGAACATCCGAGAACGGATCGGCGGCAAACTTGGTAGTATTTGTGGCTGTTGCGTTGACCGTTTGGTTATCGGTGTTGGTGGTCTGTTCCCCGCCCTGATCATCGGTTTGCTCGGTGGTGCCGTTGTTATCAGCCGTTTTCTGAACAACGCCCTTCGCAAGATACTTGCCCGCGACAAATTCCGGCGCGGCTTCGGTTGCAAGCTTAACGGGATTACCGTCACCGTCCATTTCATAATAAGCGGTCCAGTTGGTATCCCAATCATCGGGCTTGTTGCTTAAAACGGTGAACTGACCGGATTCGCCCTCCGCCTCGGTGTTCGCCGTGTTTGCGTTACCTCCGCAAGAGGCAAACACAAAGCAAAGCGAAAGCGCCAATATCACTGCTAAAATTCTTTTGAACATAGTTTTCACCTTTCTTTTGAAAAACTTATATTTGATTGTAAGTCACCCTACAATACCGACCTTATCAATGCTCTTGATAAACTTACGCTGCAAAATCAGGTAGATAACAAGAACCGGAATTATGAAGATAAGCGCACCCGCCATACGAACGCCGTTTGCAAGCTTGGTATCGCCGGCAATTATTTTAAGCATTACCGAAAGCGGACGGTTATCCTCAAGCAGGAACATATTTGTTATATAATACTCGTTCCAGTGCCACACGAGCGAGAAGACCGTGACCGTGATTATTGCAACGGTCGAGGACGGAACTATTACCCTTAAAAAGGCGGTAAAGGGATTTGCCCCGTCAACGTAAGCGGCTTCTTCAAATTCCTTTGGCAGACCCTTAAAGAACTGGCGGTATATGAATATAAACACGCCCGAACGAAGACCTACCGAAAAGATCGCCGGCAACCACATCGTAAAACCGGTGTTAAGCAGGTTAATATGCGCATTGCCGCCGGTGATCTTATTGAAAATGGTTACCGCTTTGAGCGGATCAAAGTTATAAAACCCGGTATACTGCGGGATCATAAGGAGAGTTGAAGGCACCGCTATCGTGGCTATAACGAGCCCGAAGAGTATATTCTTTTCCTTAAAATTGAAGCGCGCAAAGCCGTAAGCCGTAATAGCGCAGGTGGCGACCTCTATCATACCGGATAAAACCGGGATAAGAAGGGTGCTTTTAAGCGCGGTTAAAAAATTAAGCTTTTCTATCGCCGTTTTAAAGTTATCAAGGGTAAGGGTTTTAGGTATATATACCACGCTCTGATCGAGAACGTCCTCCATAGTCATAAGGGAATTCGATACCATTACGAACAAGGGATACAGAGCTATATATCCGACAGATATGAGGAACACCCATCTTGCTATACTTATAACGATCGAGGTCGTGCGTTTTAATACTTTTTTATTCATATCGCCGCCCCCTTAATCCCACTTGCGCTTGAACGAGCGGAACAGCGGAACGAGAAAGATACCGCAGATAATAATAACGCAAAGGAAGTAAAACCATATCATAGCGGTAGGCATATCGTAACGCTGCTGACCTGAGATCATACTCTGCGCGTTGGACATAACCTCGTTGGAGGTTGAAACCATTTCCTCAACCACGGTGAAAACGGTTACGAGAAGGGTTACGTCACGCAGCATCGGGAAGGTAATCATCCAGAATTCCTCCCATTTTGAAGCACCCTCGATCCTTGATACCTCGTAAAGCGAATCCGGTATGGTCTGAAGTCCCGAAATAAACAGAATTATCTGAATACCGCTTCGCCAAAGCAGGTTGAATATCATCGTAATATACTTTGACATCATACCGGTTACCGCCTCGGGTAAGCGCAGACCGGTAAGCAGAGCCGTTGTATCGAGGTATCCTCCGCCATCACTCATAGACGTTGCGGTTGCACCGAGCTGGATAACCGGCGGTTGACCGTTTATCTGGGTGGTAAGGATATCGAGCACCACGCCCGCCGCGATTATTACAGGCAAGAAAAATACCGCACGCATTATAACGCGCCCCTTGAATTTCTGATTAAGAATTATGCCGAGTATAAGGCTCAGGGCAACTATTATCGGAATTGTATAAAGAAGGGAGGTAAGCGAGGTGATGAGCGTATCGGTATAATACGGATCTTCCTTTAAAAGATACTTGAAATTATCAAGGAAAACGAAATGATAATCCATACCGCCCACCTTGAAGGTGACCTCGCAAAAGGCATAAGCAACCGAAATAAGAAGCGGCACAAGCACAAAAATGACCATGCCGATCTCCCACGGGAGGATAAACAACCTGCCCGCGCGACGGCTTATCGCTTCTATTCCGCGCTTTTTCTTGCTCGTTTTCATGCTGCTGCCCTCCAGATGAAGCTTTTTGCACCGACCAAAACGCCTTCGACCGTTACTTCGCTTTCGGTTTTGTTTACAATTACGACTACTCCGTTTTCAAAAACAGTAGTCGAAACGCCGCCCTTTTCTGAATAGCTCTTTACAGGGCTGCCCGAAACGGCGTTAAAGCAATCGGCATATTCCTTTGCATATCCGATCACGCTATCCTTCATACCGGCATATCCGGCGGAAATATATGCGCTGAAACTGCTTGCAACGGCATCGGCGTTAACATCGTATGCTAAAACAAAGGAGAGACCGCTTCCGGTTTTTACCGCCTCGAGGAACTTATCCCGCGGCGTTGAGGAAAGATTTACCGAAACCGCGTTTTCCCTACAGCCCGAGAAGACCATACCGTAGAAAGGAACATCGGCGTCAAGCACTATAAGAGAAGAGCTTACGGTGGGTATTTCATCAATAAAATCGGAGGCGACCGCGGCGTAATCGTTGGCGGCAGCGGTGCAAACCGAGGCGTTGCTCGCCTTTATCTTGCCGAGAGCGGCGGCAACGTCCGCAGCGATACCCGCCTTGCCGTAATACTTCTCTTCCTTAAAATCAGAATAGGCGGATACGCCGAGCGCGGTAAATGAAACGCCTTTAACGCCGAATTTATCCGCCGCATTTGCGGCTTTATCAATAACCGAAGGCAGAGACGAACGGCTTATCAAAAAGGTGGACTTTTGCGTTGTATCCACCTTTCTTAAAGCGATATCAAAAGCGTAACGCTTTACGCGGTAATCGGTGGTATCCACGGCGGCGTTACCACGTTTTGAATAACCTGCGCCGGAGGAAAGAAAATTGACAACGTCAAAATCATAATAAAGCTTCGAGCCGATACTGCCGCAATACTCGGCAAAGGCCTTAATATCTTTCTTTGAGCCGAGCTTGCCGTTAAGCGCAAAACCGCCGGCTATTTTATCGACCGTAAGACCGGTGCCGCCGTAACCGAGCAGGCGCACGTTCATGGGCTCGCCGATAGCCTCGTTCAACTCTTCGACTATGGTTTTGGCTTCGGATATCTTTGTTGTTGCGGAAAACTCGGTATAAGGCACACCGATGGCACTTCTATCTGCCATAAGCCCGCCGAGCATGGTAAGATTAACAAGCTTACCGGCGGTGCCGCCCGTGAGCCCTAAATAATCGCGGTATGCCGCGGCGATACCCGCAAGCGAAGCATCCTCACCGGTAAGTATGCCGTAGATCGCCTCGAAGGTATCGGGATTGCGCTTATCGGCAAGGCGCATAAAGCCCTTAAGCCCCGTGGTTCCGCCGATATCTATCTGCACCTCGTTATACGAGCGCAGATTGAAAATCGGATAAACGCCCGAATAGCCGGCGCTCTTATCGCCGGCGTAGGCGCCGATCGAACAGCTCTGCGCGCCCGAGGTTATTATACCGTATAACGCCTCTTGACCGTCAACCGCACCAAAGACCGGCATATGTATCTGCTCGGCGTTGGTATAATCCCATTTCTTTTCGCGAGCGAGATCGTCGCCGTAGACCTCTTCTTCATAAATACGCGCCTTGCCGCGGCAATCGGTATACATAACAGCGCCGCTGCCGGACGGAACGAAAAGATATCTGTTATCGCTCTTTTCATTCAAGGCGCTGCAGAAGAACGGCGCCACCGCAACGGACATTGCGATATAGTTGTTTTCAACTATATCGTAAGGATTTATGCTTATCTTAAGACCGCTTTCGGTAAGGGTATAGGTGACGGGGACCGAGATCTCGACCTCATCGAAATAATAGGTTATTTTTATGCCGTTTTCAACCTCTTTGGAAAGCATACGCCCCTTCGGGACGGCATCCGAAGAATTGACGGTAAAGGTTTTCTCATACGTCGCGTCGTAATAGGTTAAAAACAACGCCGACTCGGATATTGGCGAGCCGTATTCATAATCCCAGCCGCTTAAATAATCAACCGGTAAAATACCCCATGTTTTCTCAGCGCCTGTCTTGCTTAAAAGCGGTGAGCCGTGCTCACCCTCAACGGAAAGCTCATAATCGCCGGCAAACGCGAGGGTATTGCTTTCAGGCATATCATACTGAACGCCGCTGATATATGTCCCTCTGTAAATCACCATACTGCTTTTTTTACTGCATCCGCAAACCGAAATACACAGCAGAACAGCAAGCATAAGGCAGGAAATCTTTTTAACGCTCATATCATTACCCCCTACCTTAACAACAGTTCGTTGTATATGGTCTTGATAAAGGTCGTCACCTGCTGAATGAGGATGATCACCATAAACATTAAGAAGATAACAAGCCCCATACCGAGCAGAATGATAACGGTAGTTTTCAAAACCTTAAAGAAATCATACTCGTGGATCTCCATATTGGCAACGATAAGCGAGAAGCCGGCAAAGATCCACGCCAACGCCTCGAATATACCGAGGAAAAACGCCTCTTTAGGAACGAGAACGTTTGAAATTATCAGGAAAAACAGCTTGTATACTATAAGCGGAACGATACTGTAGGCAGTGGCGATGAAAACCTCATACATCCTGCCCTTTCCGCCCTGAATGGAGCAAACGCCCCAGTTTGCAAGGGTATAAAGCAGAACTATCCCGGCTGTGCCGAGGAAGGTATAAACGATGTTATACGAGCCCGGGTCAACGTAGCCATACATATAGCCGCAGAAAAAGTCGCAAAGAAGCGTGGTAAAGAATAGCAGGAAGGTAAATACCGCCGCCATTATGACCTTTGTGCGTTTATTTGTTTTAACTGTTCTGAAATAAGCGAACGGATGAACACAGGCGCCGAAAGCCGCCGGAACGTCCCTATCCTTAAATATCACGATACCCTTTTTGCGCTTTACTATGATGAGCGCGGCAACGACCGCCGCAACAACAATAACAACTGCGATCAAAATGTAAAAATACCTGTTTATAAAGGACGCGCGGACCTTTACGAACGCCTCGGCGTAAAGCTCGGTATTCTTACCCATTTTAGCGATTTTGAGCGCTTCCTCGTAATCGCCAGTGGTGATAAGCGCCTTGGCAATACCGTTATAAGCCGCCTGGCAGTTGGCGTCCTCCGCTAAAACAGCGCGCCAAACGGCAAGCGACTCCTCGTATTTACCGTCATCCGAAAGATTTGTGGCGGTGCGGATGAGCTTACCGAAATCGGTAAACTTGAAAACCGAAATAACGTTGTTGCGGGCATCCGCGGCATAAAGGTAATCACCGTCGATATGAAGGGACGATATTTCGGAAAAAGTGCCCTTGGCGTTGCCCTTATCAACGCCGCCGCCAAAGCCGCAAAGCATAAACCCGTCACGGTCGTAAACCAGGATCCTTCCGAATTTCTGATCGGCTACGTAAATAAAATCATTCTCATCGACCGTAACGCTCACAAGGCTTGATTTTTCATCCATAAAGGTCCTGCGGATGAAGCCGCGGACGCCGAAGAAAGCCGAATCCGAGGTTATATATTTCCCGCCCTCGTAAACCTTATAAACGTTACTTCCGCCGGGGTTGAGACGCCGCAGCTGACCGACATCACCCTCTTCGGTAACGGTATAAACAAAATCGTTTTTATCAACGCTCAGATCCGAAAAATAATACGGGACCTTTTTTGCCTGACCGCTGATTTTTTGGTTATTGTTAAGGATCTTGCCCTTTATATTTGAAATGATATCGGCAACCGAGGCGGCGGTGATATTAGCACCGTAAAAGCCGAGGAAATTAAAATCGCTGTCAAACCGCATAGCGCCGTAAAAGCAGGCGCTGCTAAGCAGATAGAAGAAGCCCTTACTGTCACGGACAAGCTTTTGCGGCGCGAAGGTAACGTCATCCGGGATAATATCAGAATCCGGTCTTGTTATGACCCTTGAAACGTTACCGCTTATATCGCAGATAATAAGCCGCTCGTTCTCGGTATCGCAGATGTATACCTTTGAATCCTCGGCGAACACGCCCCCGGCATGCCTGAAATGCAGAGTCTCGCCCTCAAATTCCGGGTCCATAATAACCGAAACGGTCTGATAAGTTGTTTTATCCGCTATTATTAGACGGCTGTTATCGGAATCCAGAATGTAAATATACGTTTCGTCAACAAAAACGTCGGTTACGGTCTTTAATCCGTCTTCAAGCCCGAAATCCGCGCTTGAAAGCTGCTTATAAAAGCTGAACATCGATTTTACGGGAACCGCGCTTTCGCTGTTGTATCCTTCCCAATAGGAAAACGATTCGTAGGGGAGATTTTCAAAAGAGGTCGCCAAAACACTTGTCAAAGGCATAAATGCGGCAACCGCCAAAAGCAATATGAAGGCCAATAATCTGATCAAATGCCTTTTCAAGCCAAAATCCCCTTTCATTACTTAATACCCGACGTGCTCATCGTTTCCTTGACACTGCTTTGCGAAATAAGATAAACAATTATCGGCGGTATCATCATTATAACCGACATTGCCATTGCGGAGCCCGATCGCGCAAGACCGCCCGCCGCGATGGTCGAGGTTATCTCGGGCAGAGTCTTCATCGATTCGGTGAATATCGTTCCGGAGCCTGTTATGGTCCACATATCGCGGAAAGCGAATAACGCAAGCGTTAGCCACGCGGGTTTAACGAGCGGCAACGCTATACGGAAAAATATTTTGAACTGACCGGCGCCGTCTATCTGCGCCGCTTCGAGCAGCGCATCCGGTATACCGGTATCCATAAACTGTTTCATTAAGAATACGCCGAGCGTGCTCGGTATATACGGAAGTATATAAACCAGGTATGTATCGATAAGTCTTAAGTTTGAGTAGATCAAATACCGCGGGATCGCAAGAGTATACGCGTTGAAAAGCAGAGCAAACTGCACGAACGCAAATACGATATTTTTATATTTTATCTTTGATTTTGAAATGGTATACGCCGCCCCGCTCGCCACGAAAATATGCAGAACAGTAGCCGTAGCGCTGACGAAAAGGCTATTAAATACATAACGCGAAAGCGGTATTTTAAGATTTGCCAACAGTGTTGGCAAAACCTTATAGTTTTCAAAAGTAGGTCTTACAACATAGAATCTCGGCGGAAAAATAAGAAGTTCGTCAAGCGGCTTGAAAGAGGTTATCACCTGAATAACAAGCGGCAGTATGGCGAAGGCGCCGAAGATTATGAGAAAAGCAAAATAGAATATGTTGCCGACGAGCGATCTTGTATACTTCCGGTAGGCCTTTTTATTCTTCATACGCGCCTACCTTCCCATAAAGTTGACGAACTTCGTCAACAGTTTTTTAGTTACGATTATAAGCACGAACAGCAACACGGATATAGCCGAGGCATATCCCATTTCAAAGCGCTCCGTGCCAACGTCCTGAAGATGCGAGAGAATGGTATCAACCGCGTGGTTCACCGAAGGATATCCGGCAAGCGCCATGGGAATTGCGCCGACCGAAAACGCCGCCTGTATCTGCATAACGATGCCGAAAAGCAGTATGCTCTTCATTGAAGGCAGGGTAATATACCAAAGCTCGTGCCAACGGGTCTTTATGCCGTCGATAGCGCCCGCCTCGTATAACTCGTCGTCAACGTTTTGAAGACCGGCGATATTTGCAAGGAAGGAAACGCCCATCGAAAGCCAGAGCTGAATAGCAACTATAAGCGGAAAAACGTAGGTTTCGTTTCTGAACCACTGTATCGGCTCGGTGATAACGCCGAACGACATCAAAAAGCTGTTTATGTAACCGTAAGCATCGCCGCTGAAGGCGATCTGCCAGATATAGAATACGTTTCCCACAAGCGCCGGAGAATAAAAGAGAAATGAAAGTATGCTACGCGCCGTTTTGCCGAATTCGTTTATTATCCAGGCAAGGAAAAACGAAAGCGCAAAACCGAACGGCCCTATGAATACGGCGAACATTACGGTGTTCTTGAGCGCCACCGGCAGGACCTCATCGCCGGTAAACATCCTGAAATAATTATCAAGCCCGATAAATCTCGGCGATGATACAGCGTCAAAATCGGTAAAACTCAGCACTAACGAAGACAGTATGGGCAGAATCGTAAATATAAAGAAAAGAGCTAAAAACGGGAACCAGAGAATATGGAATTCATAATTTGCAAACCGTTTTTTACCGGTCTTTTTCACTTGTATCACCTGCCTTCATACTGTTTTATCTTACGTTCTATCTCACTGTTTGCGATCTCGTTCCATTCGAGCAACAGATCCTTTGGGCTTTCGGCTTTGTTATAGGTATTCCAGAACGCCATATCTATGCTTCTCGGCACATAGTAACCGCCGGGAAGCTCGGGCAATTCCTCTACCTTCTCCCACGAGGAAATCAAGGTATCGAGAACGTCGTTTTGCCAGGAAAGCCGCTTGACCGCTTCAACGTTAGCGGAGGTAACTCTTCCCGCTACGCCCAGGACGTTTTCAACGTTTTGCGAATACGCCGCCTGGGTATCGGCGCTGGTCCACCATTTAAGGAATGCCCACGCGCCTTCGGGATTCTTTGTTTTGTTGAGTATCGCCGCGCCGGTGCCGCCGCCGGTCTGAACGTTATTAATACTTCCGTCCTCCCCGATAAATCCGGGTATTTCGTGGACCGACCACTTACCGGATATTTCGGGCGCCGCCACATTTAAGGTTATATACTGTGCGTATGACTGTATGGCGAGCGGCAGCGTTCCCGTTCTGAAACGGCTGTAAAAATCGAATGAGACCGGCGCTTTGTATTTGGTGAACAGATCGGTCCAGAATTCAAACGCCTGCAGGGACACCACGCTGTCAAGCGCGGTAGCGGTCCTTTGTTCGTTATAAACCTGACCGCCCTTTTGCAGAAGGATGGTCGGGAAAAGCGAAAGACTGCCGAGTCCCATATTTACCTGAGTTATATTCGTAAGCTGCATTATGGGCAATCCTACCTGCATATTGTTCTGCTGGATTATTGCCATAACCTTAATGAATTCATCCCAGGTTTCGGGCACTTCCACGCCGAGCTCGGATAAAACGTCATCCCGGGCGAACATCAGATAGAACGACTGGGTATCGGGCAGGGCGTAAACGCCGCCTTTATACTCGTAAGGCACCGTGGCGGTGGGATTGAACCGCGTAACAACTTCATCGTAATCATCAAACCGCGTCAGATCATACAGCGCCCCCCTCATCGCGTAATTAACCGGCGCGGTCCGCTGCATATGCAGGCAGAGATCCGGTCCGTTACCGGAGAGTATCCCCTGGATCATTGTCGCGTTTGTGATCTTGAGGTTGACCGAAACACCCGTTTCGGGCGTAAAGGAAGAGCTTATAAGATTATTAAGTATTTTAGTTTGATCGCGTCCCCAGTTGACCCATATCGTGATCACGTTTTTTTCGTTGCCGCCCACGGTATTATAATCGCTTACGA
Source organism: Clostridia bacterium (assembly GCA_017554405.1). Lineage (GTDB taxonomy): Bacteria > Bacillota > Clostridia > Oscillospirales > Acutalibacteraceae > UBA737. Next base: position 12,572 of record JAFZIK010000067.1, read on the forward strand.
ACGAATATAAAAACCTTTTGATACCGTAAAGCAGTCTTTCAAAAAAGCCGGGTTTTTCCGATTCGATATCATAATCGGTGGAAGACAAGGCAAAATAATCAATATCGAGCGGCAGTTCGCAAAGCTCGGTGATATAAGAGCTCAGCGAACAATATTGCGTGTAAAACTGCCCCTTATATCTGTGTGCCGTATAGTAATTTTCGATCATCTGGTTGATTATAAGAACAGCGGAATTTATGGTTGAAACACCGTTGCCGCCGCGTTTGCCCTGTATCGCCTCGATGTTTGCGGCGATGCGGTTAAGCTCATCCCGCATTGCGGCAAGCGAATCGTTAAAACCGGGTATTTGCTTAAAAAGCTCATAACTGCGGTTGGCGTCTATAGTCTCGCCGGTTATCATAACGATTTTCCGGTAGAGGTTGCCCATACTGTCCACAACGCTTGAAAGATCGCGGTAGACCCCGGAAAACTCACCGAGCGTAACTGTTAGTGATAAAAGGTGCTCCCCGGCGGACAGATATATAAGATACGGTTCGGATGAGGCGTTTGAAAAGGTAAGATAATCCCATCCGGAATTATACGGAAATGCTATCGAGGCCGCTTCTATAAAGGGTATCTCGCCGTCAACGGTAAGCTTTCTGTAAGATACGCCGTTGGTAACGTATTTCTGGCGGTGTTTTACCGAAAGTTTATACAGACCGGCTTCCTCGATCTGAACCTTCCAAGATATTTTATCGCCCTGGCTTTGCCAGTTTGTTGAACCGATATAGTTGATCTTCTCGGTTATGCCGTCATTCTTACCGCCGTCGTAAGAGATCATCGATACGTCGGACATATCCGCAAGCGGCACTAAATATGAAGCGGATTTATACTCGGCGTTTTCACCCTGAACTATTATTTCCTTGCCGCTAAACGACTTTTTATCCGCATGGCCGCTGATGTATTCGGCATAAGAGATCGGGCTTTTCGGGATTTCAAATACTATTTTTTCGATAGCGAACGGTTCGTCTATCGAGACAAGTTCCAGGATGTGCTCGCCCTCGGATATCAAAAACTCAAACGGCTCGCTCTCGCGCCCTAACGGGTCCATTGCGTAATCATCGTAAAGCCCGAAACGCTCACCCTGAACCGGAGCAAACTGGTTGCCTGACCTATCCGAGCGAACATCACCAACGTTACAGAAACACCGCTTGAAGGATAACTCCTGCGCTTCGGTAAAGGGATATTCGCCGTCTATCTTAACGCCTATGCGTATATCGGAACCGCTGCCTTTGAGCGTTCCGTAAAACAACCTGAAATAGTATCTAGCGGTTGCAGGTGAATTGAAAGTATAGGTAACCGAGCCCTTTTCGTTGGTCCAGGAAAGGACCTCGTTTTCAAACGAATCGTCATCAACGCCGACCTCTGCTTCAAGCGCATCAGTATATTCCGTTCCCTTGATAACGATATCACTTTCGGGGGAAAAATAACCGGCTGATTGCTTATAGGCATTATAATTGCTCACCGCATCCGCGCAGACCGCGAACGACATTGAAAAAGCCAAAAATACGGCGAGCAATATAACGGATATTTTTTTCATTTGATCATCCTCCGGACTGATTATACGTGTAAGCAACGGTGCTGTTGTAGTAAAATCGACAGAAAAAAAGGTGAATTATAAATTTTTACCTTGCTTTTTATTGTAAAATATGCTAAAATCTAACGCAAAGGACAGTGAGCATATGAAAGAACTGCTATCAAACTCTTTTTATCAAGAGACTATTTTTAACGTTTTTCCTTATGATTTACCTGCTTTTCCGCTTGTGCATTTAACCAATGCGCCGTTCCGCCAGATGCATTATCACAGCGTTTTTGAGATCGGCTACTGCTATCACGGCGAGGGCGAATGCGCTTTTTCCGACGGTATCGTTCCCTTTAAGGAAGGCGACGCCGAATTCTTTTTCCCGTATCAACCCCATATTTCGCGAAGCACGAAAAGCGACCGGAGCGTTTGGAACTTCTCACATTTCGATATTGCAGAAGTGTTCTCGGATTCGGTATTCAACAAGGAATTCTGGGAAAAATTCGTTGCGCTTGAAAACGGGCTTTACGGTATAGTTGAACGGGAAAAATACCCGGATATATGCGACTGTATCGAAAAGATAATACGCATTTCAAGAAGCGAGGAGAACGATAAACTCCTTAAATGCCGCCTGCTTATAGGGAACCTACTGGTCAACATTATGGAGACCCGCGCCGAAAACCATGAGATAAAGCAAAAATTCAACAAAAGGATCAACAAGCTTATGCCGGCGATGACCTATATAAAGCAGCACTACAACGAGCAGATAACGATAACCAAGCTTGCGAAGATATGCTTTATGTCGGTTTCCTCATTCAGAGAAAACTTTTCGCATGAAATGGGAGCATCACCGCAGGAATATCTGCTGTCGACCCGTATGAGGTATGCTAAATATTACCTCGAAAACTCAAATGAAACGATAAGCAAAATATGCCAAAAATGCGGCTTTTCCGATACGGCGAACTTCTACAAACAGTTTTCAAAGAAATATGGCATGTCGCCTACTTCGTATCGCAAAAAAATTATGGAAACCAAAGCCGCGCAGAAGAACGGTTAGGAAAAGAAAGTGCAAGCGAAAACTATTATCCAGTAGTCGCTTGCACTAAATTTTTGACCGGTTTAGCACAAACTCAGTCGTAAATTTACCGGATTTACCCGCGCTTGTTAATACGCACAGTCATAAGGACCGAGGTAAATATCACTTGAGCAAATTCATTCTCAATTGTGTTATATCATTGTCCTGAGCATTGGTACCGTTTCTGTTAACGTCAAGGTTTCTTTCCTTGCCGGCAGCAACGGTTTTCTCCCCCAGCAAAATCTGCTTGAAGTAGACAAGGTCTTTTACCGTTACAAAACCGTCGTTATCAGCGTCACCGAGCAGGGCTACCGAAACCTTAACGTCGGTAAGCTTTGCGCCGTCTTTATCGAAGGCTTTTAAAGCAGTAAAATCAAATATTGCGGGAACGCTCTCATCGGCGGAATATTCGATCGAGGCAAGCTGACCGCTGAAACCGCCGTTTGACGCGCAAACAAAGCCGACCTTCGTTGTTCCGGAAGTATTTGAGATTGAATTTGCCGGTTCGTTTATAGAATTGATGCCGGCCGCAACGGTTGAAGACTGATAAGCGATCTGGTCACCGTCATACTTGATAGCGCCCTGAACCGCGCCGCAAGCAAACTCTGTGCTGATATCGACCTTAATACTGCCGCTATCGTTTTCAACAACGAGCAGAACCTCTTTCTCCCCCGCGGCGCTTACGGAAAAGCAGAAGAGCGCCGAAATGCAACAAAGAGCAAGAATCAATGCTAACAGTTTTTTCATACTTAATCCTCCGAACGGTATAGAAATGTCAAGATAGAATAACTTTATTATATATTACTGTTAAACCCGAACATAATTCTATCGTAAAATCGCCAAAGATTATTGTAAAATAGCCAAAAAGCAAAAAAGCAAAAACGAATTTAATCGTTTTTGCTTTTGTTTCCCATAGTATTTAAACCGTTTCTGTTAAGCCGACTGCTTTGCAGGGAATAAAAACACCGTCAAAAATCCATAATGTTTCTCAACGCCGTCATATCGTATCCGTCGGTGCCGCCCATTTTATTAACGTTCAGATTCTTCGGATTGACCGTATAACCCGCGCTTTGGGCTATAACCAATTTTAATTTTACGTAATCCTTCACGTTTACCAGTTTATCACCGTTGGCATCGCCGAGGACAACGACCGAAAAGGAAGCGCCGGCATCGGATCCGTCCACTGCAAACGCTTTAAAGCCGTTAAGCGTGAACTCAGCGGGTGTGTTTTCCTCAGCATAATAGGTCACGCTTGCCCACTTGTTTACCGTTCCGCTTGAAGGATCGCCCACGAGCGCCACTCTTGTTATACCGTTACTGTTCATAAAAGAGTTTCCGGCGGCGTTATACGACAGTATATTACTGTTGGCCGCGGCTGTATCATACTCTATCGCATCGCCATCATACGAAATCGCACCTTGCAGCGCACCGACTTCCGAGCTTGTTTCTATGCTCACGTCTATCAGCGTGCCTTTGGGAGTTACGTAAACGTCCACATCGGGACCGGTAGCGCAGACGGGAAACGCAAAAAATATCGATAAGCACAGTATAATTGAAAAAACGGCTAAATGCTTTCTCATAAAACTCCTCCGTTTAACAGTATACAAAAACACATCATTTCTATCGCATTGTAATTCTAACAAGCAAACCGACTTTTTGTATATTGTAAAATCGACAAAGAAAATTGTAAAATCAACGAAAAAAGAAAAGTATCGGGCATGAAAGTTCCCCGATACTTTCCAGATGAAACACCGTTTTTATCACTCAAAGCAGTTTCGCAAAGCGGCAAAGATCCTGTCGGCTATCGTTTTCATACCGAGATCGCCCGGATGCATAGCAACGCCCGAATGTTCAAACAGTCCTTTTGCCATCATCTCATCGTTATCGCCGAGATCGCCGAGTGTTATTACCGGCAGTTTGTTCTCTTTTGCATAAGCGATTATCTCACTGTCGCCCGGGTGGCGCCAAAATCCGGTGGTCATTATTATTTTTGCGCTTCCCGTCGGATTAAGAAATCCAAGCAGATCGGACATCTCTTTTTTGAAAACCGCGCCGTCAAAGTCCTTGCCGGGGCAGTTTTCAACAAACCGGGCAATAATTATATCCGCGCAAAACGCCCGGGCATTCTCATAAAGCGGGTATTTTTCCCTGCCGTTTTTATAGTCGCTCTCCCAAGCCGCTACCTGGCAAATGCAAAAAGCCGCCTGCGGGTCAAGCTTTCTGACCTTTTCCATAAGGATGTGAACGTAATCGTTATCCGCGCTTGAAGCAGCCATACCCCATTCATTATTCCAGCCGATCTCCTTCAGCACACCATGTAACGTTATGGAGTTACCGACGAACATTACACGAACGCCTTTATTATCGGCGCCGTAAAAACGCACCGACTTACTGTCGGTAAGCTGACCCTTTGCATTTACGGTATTCTTTTTAAGCTGTGTGTATTCGTTATCTGCCAAAGACTTTTCGATATCGTTTTTCATGCTCTGCCCCTTTAATACGTAAGGTGATAATCAAATAGTTCGCCGAGTTTTTTCTCTATTTCCTTTATACCCGCCTTGTCAAATAGCTCGGCGTATACGTAACGGAAAATCATATTACGGATGCCCTGCGTTGGCGAGGATAGCATATGAGCGCCGAGATATACGCTTATTTCGTTTTGCGGGTCAACGGCAAGATAGGCGTTTGCGGCGCCGCCCCAACCAAAATCATGGGTCTCGCTTCCCGGCGTTTTCACACCCAGTCCGTAACCGTGAGTCGCGTTTAACCAATAGGTCCTTTTCTGGCTTTCGGTAAGGCGGTCGGCGGTCATTAGTTTGAGCGTTTCAGGGTTTACAAGTCTTCCCGTGCGCAGTCCTTCCAAAAACTTCATATAATCATCAACGGTAGAGATCGCGCCCGCACCGCCGCTCGCATACTCACTGCCGAGTTTATATGCGACGATGTGTTTTCCGACGTTTACCGCTTTGCCGTTTTCAAAACGGTATTGCGGAGTTATAGTTTCGATCTCACTTTCCGGAAGCATAAAGGTCGAATCTGCCATATCGAGGGTATCAAAAATATTTTCTTTTACATACTCTTCAAATTTCCGACCCGAAATCACCTCTACGAGCGCCGCCAAAACGTCGTGACAAAGCGAATATTCCCACCGCTCGCCCGGTTCAAATAAAAGAGGTTCTTTTGCAAGATATTTCATTGCCTCACGGGTGGGGCACCTGCCGCCGGTTTCCTCGCGGCATTTTAAAAGCTCTGGTGAGACGGTGTTATACGAAAAGCCCGCCGTCATTTCAAAAAGGTGCTTTATCAGTATCGGATTTTGCGCCTTTACTATGCCGTTTTCGGTCTTCACGGTCATATCGGAGAATTCGGGCATATAGTCCGAAAGCTTATCCTCAAGCGAGAATTTACCCTTTTGCCACAACTGCAAAGCCGCCGTGCAGGTTATGGGCTTTGAGCAGGAATAAATGTTATAACGCTCTTTTCCGTTCATTTTAATTTTATTTTCAAGATCGCTGCAACCGCCCGTATATCGGAGGATGCTCTCCCCTTTTCTGTATACCGCGATATCAAATCCCGGCAGACCCGCTTCAAGAAAAGAATCGCAAAACATTTTCAGATGTTCAAACATATTACCACCACTAAAAAACTATCAGGCTATGCAAAAAATCAGTTCCATATTTCCTAAAAATTCGAGACTGCCGCTATCGGCGGTCACAAAGAAATTGTTGCTTTTTTTAAGATTTAACGTTTCGTCTTGCGTTTTTATTACGCCTTCGCCCGCGGTCACAATAACAACCGCGTAACGGTCGGCTAAATCAACGTTCGCCTTACCGTTTACCCTTAACGCCTTCATCGAAAACCTATCGGTAAGATCGTTTCCTACAACGGTTGAAAAACCGTTATCGGTCAGCACGGCTTTTCTGTAATATTTCTTTCTTGTTTCATCCTCTGAATATCCCCTATAGACAAAACAGTCAAACATTTTTTCAAACCCTAAACCGCCGTGCAATTTTTGGTCTTTAAGCACTATGCCGGCGGGAGTTACCCTTTCGGGGATCACCATTAAATCGCTCGGCTCCTGAAGCTCTATCATAAGGCAACCACCGCCTATCGCGTGAGGAACGCCGCCCGCGACAAACCACATATCACCAGGTTTTACCCTGAATCTATGCAGGCAGTCAAGCATTCCCGCAGTGTCCTGAGCCTTAAAAAGCGCCTGCCATTTTTCTTTGGTTATCCCCGGCTTAAAGCCAAGATATACGCAGGCTTCCTCTTCACAGTCGAGCATATACCAGCACTCGGTTTTGCCGAACATAGAGCCGAAATGCTCCTTGGCAAATTCGACCGTAGGGTGGCACTGTATTACAAGTCTTTCAGCGGAATCAAGCAGTTTTACGAGTATCGACATATTGCCGCCGAACCTATCTGACAGTTCTTTGCCGAGTATCTTTTCCGGGTTTTCCTTTAATACGTCCCTAAAAAGACTGCCGCTTTCGCAAACGCTCAAGCCCTCGCCCTTTACAGGTCTGTCCGGATTAAAGGCTTCAACGGTGGAGGCGAGCCACTCTTCGGGCATTCTGCTGTTTGCCGGGTTTGCCTTACCGTGAAAAGCATCTATGCGTTTCCCGCCGGTATAGGCGCGCCATACGCGGTTTTCCTTAAACCTATAAATCATAACTGTTTGTTATCCTCTTTGCTGAATTTAAGCATCCATTTATACAATTTATCGCCCTTATAGGCAACGTCCCAGGCGTTATGACCAACGCCGTGGCATATTTCCATTATCGCGTTGCCGCCGCTTAGATTAATGTTTTTAAGCATTGTTATGCTTTCATATATAGGCACTACCGTGTCGCAGTCGCCGTGAAAAATATAAGTCGGTATATCCTTTATGGCGCCCGCATACCAGCAGATACCGCTTCCGCAAACCGGCGCTATTGCGGCAAATGTTTCGGGCGCCGCCATAGCGAGCATAAACGTCCCGGTGCCGCCCATACTGAGACCCGTAAGGTATATTCTTGATTTATCTACCGGCAGATCTTCACAGGTCCAATCCAAAAAAGCAAGCAGTGATTCGGTAAAGCAACCCCAGTATTTTCCCTCGGGGCACTGGGGCGCGATAATGATAAACGGATACTCGGCGTTTTCTTCTTTTACGTATTGCAAGTAGCCGTGAAGCGCAACAATATCCGGGTCGTCGCCTCGCTCACCCGCACCGTGAAGGAAAAACACCAGCGGATACTTTTTGCTTTTATCAAAATCCTCCGGCAAATAACGGAGATACTTAAAATTATAATGATTTTCCGATTCCCATTTATGCTTTGTATACATATAAGTTACCCCTCTAAACGATCCCCGCATAGGTTATTAAAAAGTATAAAAGCGGTATTGTAATCATGCTGAATATTACCGAAAGAAAACAGCAGCGTGCGCCGAAATACGCGTCGCCCGAATCGTTTTGCAGAAATACAACAACGTTAAGCCCAATAGGCATTGCCGCCACAAAAACAGAAAAGAGCAGATTGTTTCCCCGCGCGCCGAGCAACCAACATAATGCGCCCACTATTACCGGTATAACGAGAAGTCTTATGCCCGAAATGATATAGGCCTTATATCCCGAAAAGAGTTTTAATAAGGGTGCAGAGCCTATAGTTATTCCGAGCAATATCATAGCAAGCGGGCTCATACAATCCGATAGTTTGGATAAAACCGTTTTAACAACAGGCGGCAGATCTACCGACAAAACGCCGGCGGCAACCCCTAAAACCAGCCCTATTATGATAGGGTCGAGTATTACTTTTTTAAAGCCTTCCGCTTTCCCGCAAAGCAGGTATAAGCCCACCGTGTATGTAAACAGCTTAAGCGGTATACAGAAAATTATCATATCCGCCTTTACCTGCTGACCGAAAACGCCCTCGATAAACGGGAACCCGAAATACCCGAAATTCGTAACGGTAAACAAATAGATATATATGTTTCTCATCTTACCTTTATTTGCAAAAGGTAAAGCAAACAGAAAGCCTGTTACGAAAGCGGCAGCCAGAAAAACAAGGCCGTAAAGCGCGGTAAAAGAATAATTCCTTATGTTTTCCGCCGTTACGCTTGCAGACAAACTGTAGAAAACGTAAACGGGCAAAAAAAGCTTTGTTTCAAGCTTGCTTATAACCTCGTTGGTGTTATCGGGCAAAACCTTTGTTTTTTTCAGCAGGAAACCCGTTAAAATGAATATTGAAAATATCGCAATTTGTTTTATTATACTTACAGTCATTTTCTCTGTTTACAGTTGAGAACAGATTTGCCTTCAACGTTAATATACAAATTTAAAAAGTTGCTATGAATTTCTCTACGTCAACTATCGTATTTGTTTTCCGCGCCTTTTCTGTGGCGAAAACCAACATATGATTATATAGCGATTCTTCAATCGTCGGTATTGAAACACCTGAATAATTGTCGGTGAAATAATCATATAGATCCAACATTATACCCGTGTCTCCGCCGCCGTGACCTCCGGCAATTCCGTCTTTCCCGACTAACGGTATCGTTTCGGTCTTGTGCTTAGCGAAGTCGAAATAAGTAATCGGCGTAGCCTCATCGAGTGCGGCACGCAACTCACCCCGTGTCCCCATTATATGTATAAATCTGCCGCCTTTGTTAAACGCACACATTGTAAAGGTCACCGTAACGTCATCCTCAAAAAGCATATTAACGGTTTGATGATCCACAACGTCATTATCACATTTGAAAACACATTTTCCATACTGAGTTTTTGTTATAACTTTCATAAGGTCTTCATCAGTTGGATTTGGCTTGTTTGCGGCAGGTTCTCTGAGCCATGCCCATTTTTTATCAAAATACAACTTAGCCGCATTATAAGGACATTCCTCGCCGACGGGACACCCTTGTATGCAATATTCGGGAGCACCTTCGGGCGCATTTTCAGCCTTGAAATACGATAACGCGCCGAAAGACTGAACGCTCTTGCATTTTTTATTTATCAGCCACTGTAAAATATCTAAATCATGGCAGGATTTTTGCAAAAGCATATCAGAACTTCTTTTGCTGTTTCCCCAGTTCCCTCTCACAAAACTATGCGACTGATGCACGTTGCCTACACACTCTTCGTGGTTGATAGACATAACTTTACCGATTTTTCCAGAATCTATAAAGCTCTTTAAAGTTTTGAATATATCGGTATACCGAAGAACAGTGCAGACAAGGACCTTAACTCCCTTTTTATTGGCGGCATTATTTATTTGGATACATTCTTCAGCCGTTGGAGCTATCGGCTTTTCAAGCAACAAATCGTAACCCAACCCGATCGCTTTCAAAGCGGGCTTCAGGTGATCCTTATCCATTGTTGCTATAACGGCAAAATCCGCTATTTTTCCAAGTTCAAACAGTGGTTCATAGCTTTCGAAGCACATATTATCTTCAAGATCATACAGGTCCTTAATATAATCGCGCCTGTCTTTCTTCGGCTCGGCAACCGCTACGATCTGAAATTTTTCTTTATTTTTACTCATAACGGTGGAATACGTTGCGCCTCTGCTGCCCGCACCTATAACAACCGCTTTTAGTTTTCTCATACAAAACGCTCTCCTTTTAATCTTCAAATTCAGATAATTCATATAGCCAGAGTGCCGAAGCTATATGACAGTTTATCCAAAAGTTCTCAAGGTTTTCCGAACAATCGGCCTTCATCCAGTGTGTCGGGATCGCCCCTGTTTGTTTGTTTTGCATTTTAGCTATCATATCACCGAGTGCAAGAGCCTTTTCAAGGTATAATCTGTCTCCCGTAGCTATAAACATTTTTCTGAAGCTGTTCATGATCTTGGCAGTGCTTGAATCGATCGGAACATACCACTCATACTGTTCAAGACCCGCGGGAGAATACCACTTTTCATCTATATTACCGAAACGCTTTTTTACGCGCGGATCAAATTCTCCCCATACTACAAACTGGTCTTCAATAAAATTCATCAGAACTGTTGCCTTTTTGAGCATTCCGTCTTCGGAAATTTTATTATCAATGATATATACAAGCATATCGTTTGCAACCGATTGAGTATGGTTAACGTAGTTTCCCGTAGGAGCTATATCTTCAAATTGTCCTTCCCATTTATACTCATCAAGACATTTTTTTGCAATATATGCAAAGTATTTTTCTTCAATCACTCGAAGAGAATCACTATTTGTGATTTCTGCCATTTCGTTTAAAAAGAAAAGTATTCCGAAATGACTGCAAATATTATCACCGACATTTTTACCCGTTTTAACGTCTACGACAAGATACCAGCTTCCGCAGGGGAGAACTGTATTCTCATAATATTCGGCAATACGTTTTGCGGCCTCTAAATATTTCCTGTCACCGGTCGCTTTATACATCTTTATATATGCTCTGCCCGCTATTGCCGGATAAATCATCATAACCGTATCCTTACAGCGTTGCGCGGCAGGCGCGGTTGCGTTTACCGTTTCGGCATTTAGTCCCTTAAAAGAGTATGTAGGCGGAAGTCCGTTGACTCCCGTAGTAGAGTCATAGGTTATTGA
>JAFZIK010000068.1 GCA_017554405.1 Clostridia bacterium
AACATGCAGAATACCAACGATTATTAGCCGAGCATAACATTACGCAAAGTATGTCTCGCAAAGGAAACTGTATGGATAACGGTGCCATGGAAAACTTTTTCGGTCGCCTTAAAGTTGAAATGTTCTATGGCGAAAAGTTTGAAAGCGTTAACGCTTTCATTGATGAATTAAAGAATTATATTCACTACTACAATAACGAAAGAATTTCTACAAAACTAAAAGGAATGAGCCCGGTTGGCTACCGAACTCATTCACTAACAACTTAATATTAAATTTTGTCTAAACTTTGGGGTTCACTTCAGAAGCAGACCGCGGGTTTTTTTCTGCTGTTTTTATTTGCAGTAAGGAATACCGCGCCGACGTTGCCGCCGCGCTCGACAGCGAAAGCGAGATACCCGAAGGCAACGCCAAGACCTCGCTTACCGCGCTCGAAGAGCTGGCGCAGAAGGATAAAAACCTTTTTGCGCGGCTTTTGGATATGGTGAAGCGGTTTATATCGAATCTTAAAAGCCACAATACAAACGCTTCGGTGGTGGGCGACCTTCAGAAGCTTGAAAGCAAGCTTCGCGACGTTTATAACAGCGCCGAGGTCGAGGTAAAAGAAAACACCGCCGGAAGCGGTGTGAAGTATAAAATAAACTTGGATACGGATATCGAAGAAAAAAACATTGATAATGGTTCAAAGTGTTTAGATTTAATGATGAAACAAGCAAAAACCGCCGATAATCCTGAAAGCTTGGTGAAAAGGAATGCTATGTTTCGAAGTGAAATAGGTCAAGTTGACTTTGTGTGTGGGAAAACCTGGTAGCGGTCCAAAATTCAAGGGCGGTTATGGTTTTTCACACATTATTGCTAAACACGGAGAATCAACTGCGCAAAAGGCAATTGAAACAATCGCTAAGGCAAGTGAATGCAGCATACAAGGAAATGATAATACTGATGCTACGCAATACAGATTAAGAGTATATTTCGACGGATGCACGGCAATTTTGAGTAAAAGTCCTGAAACGAATCATTGGTTACTCACGGCCTGGGACAACAAAGAAGAAACGGCCGTATATGCAACTGGGGAAGTTCGCGATTCCCTCGGTGCTACTGCCGTTACGCCTACACTTAATCGTCGTAGCGGAGTGAATACAACCGTTTCTAACCATAGTATACGCCAAAACGCCGAAGAAAGTCAAGAAAAAGTTTCCGCGCGAGATTCTCACGGTGCCGAGTTGAGTAAAGAACAGCAAGAATACTTTGAAAATTCTGTTGTGCGTGATGAAAGGCTCGCTACGCCGCTGTCGCGGCTACACGCCCCCGGGCTTTGCGACCATTCACCGAAAGGTCACAATTTGCCTTGCGGCAAACCGCCCTTTTCGAGTCCCTTTCATACAACTGAAAAAGCAAGTCACACCTTACGGTATAACTTGCTTTTTGGCGCGCTGAAAGGCTCGCTACGCCGCTGTCGCGGCTACACGCCCTCGGGCTTTGCGACCATTCACCGAAAGGTCACAATTTGCCTTGCGGCAAACCGCCCTTTTCGAGTCCCTTTCAGCGATATGACGTAAAAATAAAGAGCAATACCTGACGGTATCACTCTTCATTTTTGGCGCGCTGAAAGGGACTCGAACCCCCGACCCTCTGCTTAGAAGGCAGATGCTCTATCCAGCTGAGCTATCAGCGCAAGTGCGCCTGTTCGGCGACCTATGTATAATATCACAAAGCGTGATAAAAATCAAGAACGAAAATCGAGCGGTTTAAAGCTCAAACTCAACCTTTTTGCCGGTGAATTTATGCTCGCGGAATTTAACCCCGGCGCTTTCAAACATACGTTTAGAGGCGCGGACCGAATCGGTCTCGGCATATTTATCGCTCATATAAACGACTTCGGATATGCCCGATTGGATGATCGCCTTTGCGCATTCGTTGCAAGGGAAGAGGGTGCTGTAAAGCGTGCAGCCCTTTACCGTTCCGTAATGGCAGTTAAGTATCGCGTTAAGCTCGGCGTGGCATACGTAAAGGTATTTCGAATCAAGCCCTTCGCCGTGTCCCCAGGGGAAAACGTCGTCACTGCAGCAATGCGGCATACCGTTATATCCCACCGATACGATCTTATTATCCTTATCAACGATGCAGGCACCAACCTGGGTGGAAGGGTCCTTACTCCTCATGGAAGATAAAAAGGCAAGTCCCATAAAGTATTCGTCCCAATTAAGGTAATCGCTCTTCTTCATAAAAACACCTCAAGCATATTTTAACCTAATTCATCGATAATGGCAAGCAATTCTTGCGGTCTTTCGATGATTTTTTTGGCGCCACCGCCAAGCAGTTCTTCCTTTTCTCTGAATCCCCAAAGAACGCCAACAGGGTATGCGCCGCTGTTAACGCCGGTTTTAACGTCCATTTCGCTGTCACCAACAAAAACGCAGTCTTCGGGAGTAACGCCAAGTTTTTTCATAGCTATCAGCGCGGCGGTGGGATCGGGCTTGGGCGGGATACCCTCGCATTTGCCGAGTATAAGATCAAAACGCCCGCCGTAAAGCTTACCTACTACCTTTTCAGCCATCTCCTGCGCCTTGTTTGTGACCACCGCGACCGTTATACCGCGGTCCTTTAAACTGTCGATAAGTTCTACCATACCGGGATAGGCTTTTGTGTTATCGCAGTAATGCTTACCGTAGTATTCCAAAAACACCGGCAGGATCTTCGCAACGTTTTCGGGATTCTTTCCGTCTTCCGGCAACGCACGCTCGATCATTTTCGGCATACCGTCACCCGCGTAGTATTTATAGCGTTCGGTTTCGCGTGCGGGGTAACCGAATTTTCCGATAGCGTAGTTTGTGGACTTGGCAAGGTCAAGCAGGGAATCCGCAAGCGTGCCGTCCAGATCAAATAATACCGCTTTAATCAAAACACATTCTCCAAACAAAGAAAAACCGCGGCGTAAAACCGCGGAAACTCTTGAATCAAAATGATTATATCGCCCTGGTGACTTTGCCGGAGCGCAGGCAACGGGTGCAAACATTAACACGCTTGGGTGTGCCGTTTACAATCGCTTTAACCTTTTTAACATTCGGCTTCCATGTTCTGTTTGAACGCCTGTGTGAGTGAGAAACTTTGATACCAAAAGCAATTTCCTTGTTGCATATTTCACACTTTGCCATGGTATGCACCTCCTTGTGAATGAATCGTAAAGTTACATAGCAAATAGTATAATAACAGAAACGCGATCATTTTGCAAGTGTTTTTTTTATAAAGTTCAAATTATTTGTTTCTATTGACATCAAAGACTTAAAGTTATAAAATAATTATAAGATTTTGGAGGCGTGTTATGATTAAAGAAAACTATGAATTATGGCTTGAAAATGCTACTCTTGATCCCGATCTTATTGGTGAACTGAAGGCTATCGCCGGCGACGATGCCGCTATTGAAGACGCGTTTTATACCGAACTCACCTTCGGCACTGCGGGGCTTCGCGGCGTTATAGGCGCGGGGACTAACCGTATGAACGTTTACACCGTGGGCAAAGCCACACAGGGCATTTCCGAGTATGTTAAATCGGTATCTGAAAAACCGAGCGTTGCCATAGCTTACGACAGCCGAATAAAATCCGAAACCTTTGCCCGCGCCGCGGCGGAAATCTTTGCGGCAAACGGCGTTAAGGTCTATATTTACAGGGAACTCATGCCAACTCCGATGCTTTCGTATGCCGTCAGATATTTCGGGTGCGATTCGGGTGTTGTTATTACCGCCAGTCATAATCCGGCAAAGTATAACGGATATAAGGCATACGGGCCGGACGGCTGCCAGATGGGACCCGAAGCCGCGGACAGAGTGCTTGCGATAATGAGCACAATAGATATTTTTAAGGATATCAAGCGCATCGATTTTGAAACCGGTTTAAGCCGGGGAATAATAGAATACATAGGCGATGGGGTAATAGAATCCTATCTTGACGAGGTTGAAAAATGCAGGGTAAACAGAGACCTTGATCTTTCAAAGATAAAGATACTCTACACTCCGCTCAACGGCGCAGGCAACAAACCCGTTCGTAAAATATTTGCGCGCATAGGCGCGACCGACGTTACGGTCGTTAAAGAGCAGGAGCTGCCGGACGGCAATTTCCCCACGGCGCCCTATCCGAATCCCGAAATAAAAGAGGCGTTCGCCTGTGCGTTTGAGGCGGCAAAAACGGTTCATCCCGACCTTATAATCGCAACCGATCCCGATAGCGATCGCGCGGGTATTGCCGTTCTGATCGCCGGGGAATACCGCCTGCTTTCCGGTAACGACGTTGGCGCGCTGTTATTTGAATACATCTTAAAATGCCGCAAAGCCCTCGGAACGCTGCCGCAAAAGCCGGTTGCGGTAAAGACTATAGTTTCAACCGAGATTTGCAAAAAGATCGCGGCGGATTACGGTTGCGAGCTGCGCGAAGTGTTAACCGGCTTTAAATTTATAGGCGAGCAGATAGGTCTGCTTGAGGAAAAAGGTGAGGAGGACAGATACGTTTTCGGCTTTGAGGAAAGTTACGGTTATCTTGCCGGACCGTATGTCAGGGATAAGGACGCCGTTGTTGCCTCTATGCTTATATGCGAAATGGCGGCTTATTACAAGGAAAAGGGCCTGAACCTTTTAGAGGTGCTTGATGCCGTTTACGATAAATACGGTTATTATCTCTGCACCCAAAAGGGCTTCACCTTGGAAGGGCAGGCGGGTATGCAGATGATATCTGCGATTATGGAACGTATCAGAAAAAATCCGCCTAAAACCGTTGCCGGCAAAGCGGTCCTGATCTTCAAGGATTTCAAAGCCTCGGTTTCAACCGTGCTTAATACCGGTGCAACCGAAAAGATCACTCTGCCTAAATCAAACGTTTTAGGCTTTTATCTTGAGGACGGAAGCTCGCTTATAATCCGTCCCTCGGGAACAGAGCCGAAGATAAAGCTTTACGTTTGCGCCGTATGGGGCGACTCTGCCTCGGCTGAGCTTATGCGGAGCGCGATAATCGAAGACGGAACACAAATCCTCGGATTGTAATATCAATGTAAAGATTTAACCGAAAGGCGGTGCCGTATGTCAAAAATCATTTCCCGGATCGCGGACTATATACGCGAGACCGATAGATTGTTGCTGGTATTTTGTCTTGCGGCAACGCTGCTCGGCAGTGTTGAGATATTAAGTGTTACGAACCGTTTCCAAAGCATAAGACCCTTTGCGGTTCAGATTATTTCACTGTTTTTCGGTATAGCGGCGGCGATACTTATCTCAATGTTTGATTTTGATACCATTTTAAAGCGTTGGTATATAGTTGCCGCCATCGGTATCATACCGGTAATACTTACCTTTTTTATCGGCTTTGCGCCGGGAGAAACCGACGATAAGGCGTGGCTTGATTTAAAATTCACCACATTTCAGCCCTCGGAACTTTTGAAGATCTGTTTTATAGTTACATTTTCGGCGCACATAAGCAAAATTAAAGAGAATATCAATAAACTTAAATACCTTATTCCGCTTGTTTTGCACGGGCTTTTTCCGATAGTGCTTATCCATATTCAGGGTGACGACGGGACAGCCCTTGTTTTTGCCATTATGTTTTTGTGTATGATAATCGCCGCCGGTATTTCCTGGAAATATATTGTGGCGGCAGTTATCGCCGCGGTCATCGCTTCACCGATAATCTACTTCTTTATAATGAATGAGGATCAGCGGAAAAGAATAATCGGATTTACCGATATCAACGCCGATATAAAAAACACGACTTATCAGCAGTTCAACGCAAGAAAAGCGCTTGCCAACGGCGGTTTCTTTGGTCAGGGACTGTTTAAAGGACCGTTGACCCAGTCCGGCGCCGTGCCTGAAGCAAGGAACGATTTTATATTTGTAAGCATAGGCGAGGAGCTTGGCTTTTTGGGCTGTTTGGCTGTAATACTCCTTTTGGCGGCTATATGTTTTCGGTGTATATATATAGCTCATAACTGCCGTAAGGATAGCGGAAAGATCATATGTATAGGCTTCTTTTCAATGATATTTGCTCAGATTATAATAAATATCGGTATGTGCACCGCGCTTTTGCCTGTTATCGGCATAACGCTGCCGTTTTTCAGCTCGGGCGGAACATCGCTTTTATGCGTGTTTTTAGGCGTGGGGCTTGTTATGAGCGTTTATTTGCACCGTAATTCACGGTTAATATATCTTCACGATTAGAGGAGGCATTTTAAGTGGTAAAGATATCGCCGTCGGTCCTTACGGCTGACTTTTTAACGCTTTCAGATGATATCAAAAAACTTGAAGCGGCTGGGGTGGATATGCTCCATCTTGACGTCATGGACGGTCAGTTTGTTCCTAACCTTTCTTTCGGGAATCCCATAATCAAATCCATTAAGGCGCATACAGATCTGCCGCTTGACGTTCATCTTATGATAGACCGTCCGCACAGATACATAGATGAGTTTGCTGAATACGCCGATTATTTGAGCTTTCACTATGAGGCGGGCTCTGATAATGCGGCAACGCTTAAAAGAATACGAGAGCTCGGTGTTAAATCAGCGATTGTTATAAAGCCCTGCACAAGCGCGCAGGCGGTTTTCGATCTGTTGCCGCTTTGCGATATGGTGCTCGTTATGTCGGTAGAACCGGGCTTCGGCGGGCAGAAGTTTATGCCGCAGGCGCTCGAGAAGCTTTCGGCTTTGAGGGATGAGTGCGCAAGGCGCAACCTTAATATCGAAATCGAGGTGGACGGCGGTATAAACGCAGAAACGGCGCCGCTTGCCGCTCGCGCCGGGGCAACCGTGCTTGTTGCGGGCAACTATATCTTTTCAGCCGAGGATATGGCTTCACGCGTTAAGGAAATAAAGTCACTTTAAAAAGGATATCGCAAGTTTTGAAACGGCGTTCTTTTTGCAGATGCAGTGCCAGTATTCCCGTAACTTAAAGCATTCCGCCGCGCCGGTCACAACGGCGCAGTATTCGCCGATGCCGATGATATCGTCTGCGGCGATGCCTCTGCATTTAAGGACGATCGCGTATTTTTCGTTTAAATAATAAAGCTCGCTTGTTATGATTTTCAGTTCGGTTATCGGGCGCAAAGCCGAGATCATGTCTTCGCTGCTGCTGAATATCAAAGCGATACTGTATTGCCTTTGCGGCTCTGACCGCGCTTCTTCGCGGTTATAAATCTTGGTCATAGATATAGTGCAGCCGCGTTTAAGCGGTTTTACTTCAATAAGCAGGCGGTCGCAATCAAGGGGCAACAGCTCTTCGGGTATTGCCGCGGCAAGCAGGTTATGTATCTTAATGCGGCATTCGGGGGCATCGTAATCTATAAGGTTGTATCCGCCGAATATTCTGCTTACCTCATCGTCGTTAAGGATTATATTTATCCTGTTGCTGTTCACGGTGTTAACTATCACGGCATATACCTCCATAATTTAAGAATATCATGTATTTTTTGCCGTGCAAGCGGTAAAAACAGTATAATCTGCCGCTTTTTAACAAAAGATAAAAGCGGTGATTATTTTGAAATACGCTGCAAAGCACCGGAAAAAGCACACTAACCGCCAATTAGACCTTGCCATTCGCGCCTTTATTGTAACGGTATGCGCTATTTTAACGGCGGTAGCAGGTTATTACGTTGCCTTCTTTTTTGACGGCAAATATTGAAAGGAAGAAGATTTATGGATTATTCTGCTTTAAAAAGCGGGACCGATATAAGGGGTTATGCTAGTGATCTCGGCGGAAAAGCGATAGAGCTTACCGATGAGGCGGTAGAGGATATCATAAGCGCCTTCATAGTCTTTTACATAAACAGCTTTGAAAAGGACCCGCAGGAGCTTAGAATATCCTTAGGGCACGATAGCCGCATAACCGCCGACCGTATCTGCGCCGCGGCAAAGCGAGCGCTCTTACGTTCCGGCGTTACGGTGCTTGACTGCGGTCTTGCTTCGACCCCCGCGATGTTTATGACTACGGTCGATCTTTGCGCCGATGCCGCCATAGAGATAACGGCGAGCCATCATCCTTTTGACCGCAACGGCATTAAGATATTCCTGCCTTCTGGCGGTCTTGCCGGCGCCGCGGTCGCCGAGATACTGGAACTTGCTTCAAGCAAAACGGCTGTTGAAAACGTCAAAGAGGGCAAGACCGTTACAACACATTATATGAATGATTATGCAAAAAGATTGCAAAATCTTATAATCGAAGGCGTCGGTCGCGGAAGCAAGCCACTTAGCGGTTATCGTATCGTTGTTGATGCCGGCAACGGCGTTGGCGGGTTTTACGCCAACAACGTTTTAAAACCGCTTGGCGCCGATATTACCGGCAGCCGTTTCCTCGAGCCGGACGGTATGTTTCCCAATCACATACCGAATCCCGAGGATAAAACCGCAATGCGGAGCATTTCCGAAGCGGTGATATCGAGCGGTGCCGATCTCGGTATTATTTTTGATACCGACGTTGACCGCGCCGGCTGCGTTGGACCGGACGGCGCCGAAATAAACCGCAACCGCCTTATCGCTCTTGCGGCGTATATTGCGTTCGGCGGTAAAAAAGGACAGACCGTTGTTACCGATTCGGTCACCTCCGACGGTCTTAAGACCTATATTGAAGATACTCTCGGCGGCAGGCATTACCGCTATCGCAGGGGATATAAAAACGTTATAGATAAAGCGATCGAGCTTTGCGGGCAGGGAATAGAATGCCCGCTTGCCATCGAGACCTCGGGTCACGCCGCACTTAAAGAGAACTACTTCCTTGACGACGGCGCCTATCTTGCAACAAAAATAGTTATCGAGGTCGCAAAGGGCACCGATATCAAAAAACTGCTGGCGCCTCTTAAAATGCCGGAGGATGAGCTTGAATGCCGGATAAGCATTACGGCACCGGATTTTAAAGAATACGGTAACGCAGTGATCGAAAAACTCGGGGAGTATATAATTAAAAACAGCAAATATATAATTGCCGATGATAACCGCGAGGGGATCCGTGTTTCAAACGGCGCGGGCTGGTTTTTGCTGAGAATGAGCGTTCACGATCCGGTAATGCCGCTTAATTTCGAAAGTGACGATAAAAACGGTATCGCCGAAATGATAGCCGACCTTAAACCTTTCTTTGCCGGATTTGAAAAACTGCAGTTGCCGGATATTCTCGCCTGATATTTGACGTTTTGCATAATAAAGCTATTAAAACGGAGAGTTTTCTGAACTATTGGACGATTTTTCAGAAAACTCTTGCATATTTATTCATAATATGTTATATTTATGCATAACCATTCCATAGCATTCCGGAGGCACAGTATGAATAAGAAAAATTATAAAAAAATCGTGTTGGCATATTCTGGCGGTC
This sequence comes from Clostridia bacterium, assembly GCA_017554405.1. Classification (GTDB taxonomy): domain Bacteria; phylum Bacillota; class Clostridia; order Oscillospirales; family Acutalibacteraceae; genus UBA737. The sequence goes on from JAFZIK010000068.1 coordinate 9,332, forward strand.
TTGATACCTCGATAATAATACCCTGGCTCAAAGAAAACTATAACGATCCCGAGATCATAGCAGTATCGGGTAACGTCGGACAGGCGGGGGAGCTTGAAGGACTTGAAGAAAAGGCTATCAAAACCGGAGCTTCAAAGCTTTATATAGAGGACCTTACCGAGGAATTCCTTACCGATTACGTTTTCCCCTGCGTTCAGGCGGGGGCAAAGTATGAGGATTATCTTTTAGGCACCGCGTTTGCGCGCCCGATAATAGCAAAAAGGATAGCACAGATCGCCCAAAAAGAGGGAGCCGACGCGATTTGCCACGGCTGCACCGGCAAGGGCAACGATCAGGTCCGTTTTGAACTCGGTATAAAATCGGTCCTTCCGGATATCCCGATAATCGCGCCCTGGCGTGAATGGGATATAAAGTCAAGAAGCGAAGAAATAGATTACGCCGAAGCGCATAACGTTCCGCTTAAAATAAACAGGGAAACAAATTATTCAAAGGATAAGAATATCTGGCATTTATCGCACGAGGGGCTTGATCTTGAAGACCCCAAAAACGAGCCGCTTTATAATAAACCGGGTTTTCTCGAAATGAGCGTTTCACCCGAAAACGCACCCGATAAACCGACCTACGTTACGATACGTTTTGAAAAGGGTATACCGACTTCTATTGATGGCAAAACAATGTCCGCAACGGAGTTAGTTACAAAACTTAACAAACTCGGCGGTGAAAACGGCATCGGGCTTCTTGATATAGTTGAGAACCGCCTTGTAGGTATGAAATGCCGCGGCGTTTACGAAACTCCGGGCGGAACGATACTCTATAAAGCGCACGAGATACTTGAAACCATATGCCTCGATAAGGAAACGGCGCACTATAAATCGCTTGTTGCGCAAAAGCTCGGCGAGCTTATTTATAACGCGCAGTGGTTCACACCGCTTACAAAGGCGATCTTAAGTTTTGTTAAAACTACGCAGGAAACAGTTACGGGTGACGTTAAACTTAAGCTTTACAAAGGCAATATAATAAACGCCGGCGTCAGCTCGCCATATTCGCTTTATGACGCTGATATCGCGACCTTTGATGAGGATGAGGTATACGACCAGAAGGATTCGCAGGGCTTTGTAAACCTATACGGTTTGACCACAAGGGTCATTGCAAAAATGAAAAAAATGAACGGTCTGGAAGAGTGAATTATGGGAAAGATCTGGGCAGGCAGAACAAGCGGCGAGATAAACGAAACTGCAGATGAGTTTAATTCTTCGATTATGTTTGATAGCCGGATGTGGCGCGAGGATATAGCCGGAAGCATAGCGCATACCGCGATGCTCGCCGCAAAGGGTATCATCCCTCAGGCGGACGCGGAGCTTATAACCGAAGGGCTTTCGGGTATACTCGGCGATATTGAAAGCGGTAAACTGGATATTGATACCTCTGCCGAGGATATCCATACCTTTATTGAGCAAACCCTCACCGCGCGTATCGGTGAAGCGGGCAAAATGCTTCATACCGCAAGGAGCCGTAACGATCAGGTGGCGCTTGATCTGAGGCTTTATCTTAAAGGTGAGACCGATCAGGTAATTGGGGAGATAAAAACGCTGATATCGGCGCTCACCGATAAGGCGGAAGAGTATAAGGCGGCGGTAATGCCGGGATATACCCATTTGCAGCGTGCGCAGCCCGTGACTTTCGGGCATCATCTGATGGCTTACTCAATGATGCTTTTAAGGGATGCAGAGCGGCTCTCTGACGCCAGGAAGCGGCTCCTTGTATCGCCTATAGGTTCCTGCGCGCTTGCAGGCACAACGTATGATACCGACCGTTTTTTTGAAGCAAAAGAGCTAGGTATGGCGGCGGTTTGCAAAAACTCGATAGACGGTGTGGCAGACAGGGATTTCTGTATAGAACTTTGCGCCGATCTGTCGATAATAATGGCGCATATTTCGCGCCTGTGTGAAGAACTGATACTCTGGTCTTCGTGGGAATTCAAATTTATTGAGATTTCCGATGATTTTACGACCGGCTCCTCAATAATGCCGCAGAAGAATAATCCCGATATGGCGGAGCTTATAAGGGGTAAAACCGGTAGAGTATACGGCGACCTTATCGCGCTTCTTACAATGATAAAGGGACTCCCGCTTGCATATAACAAGGATATGCAGGAAGACAAAGAGAGTATATTTGATGCCTTTGATACCGTGAAAAGCTGTCTTGAGGTGCTTTCGGGCATGATATCCGGCATAAAAGCCAATACCGGAAATATGCTTGAGGCGGCAAAGGGCGGATTTATAAACGCCACCGACCTTGCTGATTATCTCACTAAAAAGGGCGTTCCGTTCCGCACAGCGTATAAGCTTTCGGGCGAGATCGTTTCTTTTTGCGTAAAAAACAAAAAAACGCTCGATGAAATGAGCATAGAGGAATACAAAACGTTTTCCGAAGAATTCGGCGACGATCTGTATGAAGCGATAGACCTTAAAAACTGTGTAGACCGCAGGAACAGTTACGGCGGCACGAGCATTGCTTCGGTTGAAAAACAAATTGAATACGTAAAGAAAGCGATACAATAATATGACACCGCACAGCCGAAAGGACGTGCGGTGTTTCTGTATCTAAAATACCCGGTTTTGCATAATATGAAAATGGGGACCGATCATTCCCCGAACGGAGGAAAAAATGAATAAGTATATGATAGTTACGCCCTCCGTGACTTATGCGCTTAAGGGGCGTGACGCTCTGCGTAGGGCGGGATTCCGCGCGGATATCGAGCGAAGGAACCGGCAGGGCGGCGGTTGCGGTTACGGCATAGTTGCAAACGGTGATATCAAAAAAATCGAGCAGGTGTTGAATAACGCTTCGGTAAAGATACTCTCAATAGGCGATTATTAAAGCAGAGCGGCCGCGAAAGCGGTCGCTTAATTTGATTGGATAAAGGTAAATTGTTTCAGCAGGATCAAGGGGGGATAATTATGATAAATTTCGATAATGCCGCCACTACGGGCAGAAAGCCCCAAAGCGTTAAGGCGGCGGTAAACAGGGCACTTTCAGAGTATTCGGCAAATCCCGGTCGCGGCGGGCATAAGCTATCGCTCAAAGCGGGGGAAACGGTTTATGAGGCACGGGAAAAGATCTCCGGGTTTTTCGGGGCTTCCGGCGGTGAACACGTTATTTTTACCGCAAATTGCACTTCGGCGATCAATTATGTTTTAAAGGGATATCTGAAACCCGGCGATCACGTTATAGTATCGGATCTTGAGCATAACGCCGTAATGCGTCCGCTTGAAAAAACCGGCGTTCAGAAAAGTATTGCGCAAACTTCGCTTACAGATGATGAAATAACTGTCGGAAATTTTGAAAAACTTATTCGCGAAAACACAAAAATGATATTTTGCACGGCGGCTTCAAACGTATGCGGTAAGGTCTTGCCCGTAAAAGAACTCGGCGCTTTATGTAAAAAAAGAGGAATAGTCTTCGGCGTCGACGCCGCGCAGGCGGCGGGCATTCTGCCGATAAACGTTAAAGAAGACGGTATAGACTTTTTGTGCGTTGCGCCGCATAAGGGGCTTTACGCGCCTATGGGACTCGGTATCCTGATAGCCGAGACCGATATCGGCGATACCCTTATCGAGGGCGGCACCGGCACAAATTCAATAAGTATGTATCAACCCGAAAATATGCCCGAAAGATACGAAAGCGGCACGGTAAATCTGCCGGCGATCGCCGGCGCGGCGGCGGGCGTGGATTTTGCGCGCGGCTATGCAGAACGCGGGTATCTGAGCGAAATGCGGCACTTGAGACGACTTTACGCCGAACTTTCAAAACTTCCGTATATCAGGTTATATACTCCTGCGCCCGATGATTGGAAATATATGCCGGTTTTATCCTTTAACGTTTTATCGGTGCCTTCGGAAAAGGTGGCGGCATATCTCGATAAACGGGGGATAGCCGTTCGCGCGGGTCTTCATTGTGCTCCGGCGGCGCATATTAAGTTTAAGACCGAAAATACGGGAACGGTGAGGATATCGCCTTCGGTTTTCAGCACTGCGGCGGAATTTGACTATTTAATCAAAATATTAAAGAATAATCTGTTAAAAAAATTAGTTGAATGATAGAAAAATCTATGCTACAATGAAACAGAAGATAATTGTAGGATGGGGGCAGTATCGTTGCGGGCAATTTTTGATTCTATCTATACGCTTTGGAACCAAACGACCTATACCGTGTCAAATATACGGGTTTTCGATATTATCGATATACTGGTCATTGCGTATCTGATCTATAAGGCTATCCAGTTTTTGCGCGAGACCCGGGCGGGTCAGCTTGCAAAGGGAATTTTAGTATTGATAGCCGTGTATTTTATAGCAAGATCGTTTAATCTGGCTGTTTTGAGTTGGGTCTTGGCTGTTGCCTTCAACTCGGCTATAGTCGCGCTCGCCGTTATTTTCCAGCCGGAACTGCGCAGAATGCTTGAACGTATCGGGCAGCTTAAAGTTGGCTCCGATCAGCTTATGGACAGCGAGGAGCAACGCACCCGTGCCGCCATTGACAGTATCTGCAAAGCCGCCGGCAGTATGAAGGAAAGCAAGACCGGCGCCCTTATAGTTTTCGAGCGCAAGACCCAGCTTGGTGAGATAATCAATACAGGAACTTTGATAGACGCCAAGCCCTCTGTTTCGATGGTTTGCAATATATTTTACCCCAAGTCACCGCTGCATGACGGCGCCGTAGTAGTGCGCGACGGCCGCCTTTACGCCGCGGGATGTATCCTTCCGCTAACCCAGAACAATAATCTCGCCACTCATTTGGGCACAAGGCATCGCGCCGCGATAGGCATGACCGAAAACTCGGATGCAGTTGTTCTTGTCGTCTCCGAGGAAACGGGTAATATTTCCATTGCCTGCAACGGTAAAATGTCACGCAATTATACCGCGGCTACCGCCTACGCGGAGCTTCAGGATAAGCTTATAATATCCGATGAAAAGGATAAGGATAATAAGATTTCTTCGGTGATCCGTAAAGTATTCCCGAAGACTTCAAAGCATAGCAAAAAGAACGGGGAGGGTGACGGTAATGAGGTATAAACTTCCCATTAAACTCGGCATTACCCGTATTTTTGCAAACAAAAGGTTTGCCATTGCCTTTTCGCTGATCCTTTCGTTTGCGATATGGCTTTCGGTGATGATCAACGAAAACCCCACCCGCGAGCAGGTGTTTACGAACGTTAAGCTTAACATTTCAATTGATAACACCGATTTAAGCAGCAGGGGATTCGGTATAGTTTCGGATATTTCCACCCAGAATTTTATCGTTACCTTAAGCGGACCGAACTATATAGTAAGCTCGCTTACGGCTGATGATTTTGTCCTTTCAGCGGATATACCTTCGATCGAATCCGCCGGTATTTACAGGCTTGCCGTTTATTGCAACAGAAACAGCAGTAAATCGGGCTATACTTTCAAATCCATATCGCCTTCCACAATAGACGTGAAGTTCGATAAAATAGATACAAAGGAATTCAAGATCGTGCCGGAGCTCCCGGGTGTTAGCGCCAAAAACGGTTTGATAGCTGAAAAACCGGTGGTCGCAAACAGCGAGCAGAGCACTATAACTGTCAAGGGTCCGCGTGAAACGGTCGAAAAGATAGTCTCCGTGGGTTCGTATTCCGACGTTGTAAAAACGCTTGATACTACCGAGACCTTTACTTCCTACGTTGTGCTATACACCGACGATAATAAGGTCCTTTATAAGTATCTGAGCGACGGAACTGTGGTCAACGGCTCGGGCAGTAAGGTAGAAAATAATTATCTTACGCTCAGTTATACTTCGCTTAAGGTAACGCAGCGTATTTCCAAAACGGCAACGCTCGAGGTAAAACCCGTATTTGCCGATATACCCGCCGGTCTTTCGGCAAAGGATATCAAATATAAGGTCGAGCCGAGCGAGGTAACGGTGATAGGCACGCCGTCGGTGGTTTCGGGTATGACAAGCGTTAATCTCGCACCCATTGATTTTTCGGGCATATCAACTTCCTCGAATACCTTTGAGGTTTCGGCATCGCTTAACGACGGCGTCCGCCTCGATGATTCCGTTGAATACTTTACCGTGACCGTTGATACCACGGAATATGAGGAAAAAACCTTTAATAATATTAAGGTCAGATCCACCGGTCTTGGTTCTTCTATGAAATTCAGCGCTCTTACAGGTGTTAACAGCGTAAAGATATGCGGACCGAAGGACGTTGTAAACAAGATCAAATCGACCGATCTTTATGCCTTGGCAGATTTGAGCAATAAATCATCCACCGGTAGCTTTAACGTTTCCGTTAAGATCAAATCCGATAAATACAACAATATCTGGCAGGTCGGAGATTATACCGCAACGGTAACGATAAGTTGATCTGAATATCCGTTTAAATTAGCAGATACCGCCTTTTTGCATACTATGTGATGAGGTGGTATTTGTGATTAAAACGATCATTTTGACCCTGGCTGTGACCTTTTCGGCGCTCGGAATATGCGATTTTTTACATACGCTTAGGTCAACGCTTTTGCTTCCCGACGTTAAAACAAACAAGTATAGCGTTCTGTTTTTAAAGCACGGGCACGCTTTAAGCCAGCTGCGGTTTATTTCATTTAAACTTCGCTGGTATGGCGGCGAATTTGCCGATAGGGTATTGGCTATATCGGATGATCTCGACCCGGCGGAGATCGCTTTATGCGAAAAGTATTCATACGGAAGCAGTATCCGCATTTGCAGTCTTTGCGATATATCTTCAATAATCAATCTTTATGAAACCGGAGAAACCGATGAAAGAGAACCAAGCCCTTAAAAATGAGCGCTTTATTACCGGAACGGTGCAAAAAATAACATATAAAAACAGTCAGAACGGCTATACTGTAGCGGTTATCCGTGTCGGAAGGGAAAATGTAACGGCGGTCGGAACGATGCCGTTTTTGTGCGAAGGCGAAAGCGCCGACTTCGAAGGCGGTTTTGTTGTTCACCCTACCTATGGCACCCAGTTTGCCGTTACCGGATATGACCGGAAAACCCCTGAGACCTCCGCCGCGATACTTAAGTATCTTTCTTCCGGCGCGATAAAGGGAATAGGTCAGAGCACAGCGATTAAAATAGTTGAAAAATTCGGCGTGAATTCGCTTAGAATAATTGAAGACAATCCGGGAGAACTTGCGTCAATTCGCGGTATTTCTGCTGAAAAGGCCGCCGCGATCAGCGAGGAGTTCAAAAATCAGTCGGCGCTAAAGAGCATAAATCTTTTATTGGCGCCTTACGGCGTTACTCCGGAACAATGCGTCAGGATATATAAAACGCTCGGCGCCGGATGCGCCGATATTATAAAGGACAACCCTTATATCCTGTGTAAATACGACCTTGATGTTTCTTTTGAGCTTACCGAGAGGATCGCCCTTGATTACGGTATTTCGGCGGATAACGATAAACGTATAGCGGCGGGCATCGGCTATATACTGCGCCAGAATCTTTCAAACGGTCATACCGCGCTGCCGCAAAGCAAGCTTTTCCCGGTGGCTCAGAGATTGCTCGAATGTGATATAATGCGCATCGAATGTGTTTGCGAAAAAATGATCGCGGCGTTTGAATTATCAAAAAAAGTGATCGGTGAAGAAACCTTTGTTTCTATCCCGGAATACTATTCCGCGGAAGAATACATAGCCGCAAGGATAAAAGCGCTGGTATCAAGACCTTCGGGTGATGCGATCGATGAGCTTGAAATAGATTACGTTCAGAATAAGCGCGGCATTAAGTTTGCGGAAAATCAGCGCCGCGCCATTAAGCTTGCGTTTGGCGAGAATATGATGATACTTACCGGCGGCCCCGGAACAGGTAAGACCACCGCGCTGTGCGGTATTATAGATCTGTTTGAGCGCCGCGGCGCATTGGTCACGCTTGCCGCGCCCACCGGCAGGGCGGCAAAAAGGATAACAGAGCTTACCGGCAGAGAAGCAAAAACAGTTCATCGCCTGCTTGAAGCCGAATGGGTGGACGGCAAAAAGACACGTTTTGCCCGCAATGAGCGCAATCCGCTTTTATGCGACGTTCTGATAGTGGACGAGGCTTCAATGCTCGATTCGCTTCTTTTTGAAGCGCTTATCCGTTCGGTAAAGCTCGGTTGTAAGATGATCCTTGTAGGTGATACCGATCAGCTTCCGGGCATTTCGGCGGGCAACGTTCTGGCTGACCTGCTTCAAAGCGGTAAGGTGGCTTCGGTTGCGCTTAACGAGGTATTCAGGCAGTCAAAAGAAAGCCTTATTGTAAATAACGCACACGCAATAATCAATAACCTTAAGCCGGATATATCAAACAACGGCGGCGACTTTTTCTTTTTTGAACGGCAGGGGACCGATGCGGTTGTCGATACCGTTCTTGAACTCTGTTCAAACCGCCTGCCTGCGGCATACGGCTTTGACCCGGTAAAGGATATCCAGGTGCTTTGCCCCTCAAGAAAACTCGGAGCGGGAAGCTTTAATCTTAACAATCTTTTACAGCAGCGCCTTAACGTTAACGCAAAGGATACAGCGCATTTAAGCTATAAGGGCGTTTATTACTGTAAGGGCGATAAGGTAATGCAGATAAAAAACAACTATGATCTTCCCTGGGAAAAGGAAAACGGCGAGTCGGGCTTCGGCGTTTTTAACGGAGATATCGGAGTTATAACCGATATTAACGTTGCCGCTTCAAGTATGCGTATTCTTTATGACGATAAATATGTGCTCTATTACGCCGATAATTTTTCGGAGATCGAACTTGCCTATGCCGTTACGGTCCATAAAAGCCAGGGCAGTGAATTCGATTGCGTTATTCTGCCGCTTTCGGGCATACCCTCGCCGCTTGCTTACAGGAACCTTTTGTATACCGCTATCACCCGCGCAAAAAAGCTGTTTATCGGCGTTGGCAGCAAGGAACTGCTTTTCAAAATGTGCGATAACAATAAAAAGACCTTGAGATACACTCTGTTAAAGGAGTTTTTGTCGGAGTAAATGAAGAATCATATTTTGCTTGAGATAACGTATCCAAACAAGTGCGCCGCCTGCGATGAGATCATTCCCGAAGATAAATTTCTTTGCGATTATTGCGCCGTCTGTATAAAAAATACGGAATATAAGAAGGTTTGCACGAGGTGCGGGCTCCAAAAGGATAACTGCCGCTGTAAAAACCGCGAGTTTCATTTTGCCGGAATAATCGGCGCTTATAAAAACGAGGGTATCGCCCGCAAGGCATATTATTCATATAAAATGGGGCGCCGCGCGGAGCTTGCGGATTTTTTTGCAAAAAGCTGTGCCGCCGCAATAAAAGAAGTGTTCGCGGATATTAAATTCGATGCCGTGTTCAGTGTGCCTACGGCGCACCGCAGCCGCCTTAAACGCGGTTTTGATCACAGCGAGCTGATAGCGCAAAAGATCGCCGGTATACTCGGCGTTAATTACGTAAGAGGGTTTCTTAAAACACGGCATTTCAGACCGCTTCAGCATAAAAGCGAATTTGCCAAAAGACTTGAAAACGTTCGCGGCAAGTATTATACTGATAAAAAGATCGGCGCCTCAAACGTTCTGTTGTTCGACGATATATTTACAACGGCGGCAACGTTGGATGAATGCGCCAAAGAGCTTATGTTTGCGGGAGCCGGAAACGTTTATTGCGTTTCGGTGCTTTCGACCTATCTTAAAAAGAAACATAGCGGGGAGAAGAAAAATGGCAACTGATGTAGGTATAGATTTAGGTTCCTATAAAACCGTTATATTTTCCGGCTCCGGGATAGTTCTTGAGCATCCTACCTACGTTACGGTCGATAACGATACGTGGGAACCGGTATACTTTGGCGAAAAGGCGCGCCAGACCCTCGGGCGCACGCCGGACAGTTTTTCCTGTATAAACCCGGTCCAGCACGGTAAGATATCGGATTACGATCTTGTTGAATATATGCTTAAAGAATATATGAGTGAGGCGTTCGGCAACCGTATCGTCCGCCCGCGTATTATGGCCACTCTGCCTTCGGGGCTTACCGAGCTTCAGCATCACTCGCTGGCAAACGTTATCGAATCGAGCGGCGGGCGCAATATCTTTGTTCTTGAATCGCCGCTTGCGGTAGCTTACGGGCTTGATCTTGATTTTTCAAAACCTCACGGTTACCTGATAATCGATATCGGCGCCGGCACTACCGACGTTGCGGTGATATCGATGGGCGGTATAGCGGTATGCAATTCCTCGCCCGTTGCTTCGTATGATTTCGACAGCCAGATAATAAAATACGTCCGATCCGAATACAATATAGAAATAGGTCCGCTTATGGCGGAATCTGTAAAAAAGCAGATCGGCGCCGTTGTTGAGCGCCCTGTAGAGATCGCCGTTGTAGCAAAGGGCAGAAACGTTTTTACCGGTTTGCCCGAGAGCTTCGAGATAACCTCGTCCGAGGTGTTTTATGCTCTTAAGGAAACGGCGGCGGGAATTTGTAACGCGGTCAGAAAGGTTTTATCGGAAACCGATCCCGATCTGCTTTCCGACATTAAAAAAGATGGATTTTACCTTGCAGGCGGCGGTTGCCAGATATACGGTATGGATGCCTTGCTTTCGGATTATATCGGCGCTAAGGCGCACGTTTGCGAGGATCCGGCATACAGCGTTGTAAAAGGCGCGGCAGCGGCGCTTCGCCATAGCGGGGAGCTAAAAAACGTTAATTATCAGCTCCGCTCAATAAGAGAACTTGAAATTTCTTAAAATTTTCTTGACAAATCACGGTTTAGTGATATAATGTATACCGACAATGAAGCAGAAATACCGTGTTTCTCACCCTGCGATATCGGTTTCAGGGTTTATAAAGTAAGGTTTTCAGGCACGGGTATATTATGCTCGTGCCTTATTTTGTTTTGGAGGTGCTTCACGATCGCCAGCAAAGAATTAGCCATAAACGAGGCAATAAAATTCAAAGAGGTCCGCGTGATCGATCAGGATGGGACTCAGCTCGGCATAATGCCGGTTGAAAACGCGCTCAAAGCGGCGTATGATAAAGATCTTGATCTTGTGAACATTTCGCCGAACGCCGTGCCGCCCGTATGCAAGATCATGAATTACGGGAAGTATCGCTTTGAACAGGCGAAAAAAGAAAAAGAGGTCCGCAAAAATCAGAAGATTATCGAAATCAAGGAGATCCGTTTAGGGCTCGGTATCGATGTTCATGATTTTGAAACCAAAGGCAACCAGGCGATAAAGTTTTTAAAGAGCGGAAACAAAGTAAAGGTTTCGATACGTTTTCGCGGCAGGGAACTCGGTCATCCCGAGATCGGTCTTGATACCATGACTCGCTTTGCAAGCTATTGCGAAGAGTTTGCGTCGGTCGAGAAGGCTGCGAAAATGGAAGGAAGAAATATGTTAATGTTTTTAGCCCCTAAGGCGGCTAAATAGAATATGGAGGATTAATTATGCCTAAGATCAAAACTCACAGCGGCGCTAAAAAGCGCTTCAAACTCACAAAGAACGGCAAAGTTAAACGCGCACATGCTTTCAAGTCGCATATTCTTAACAAGAAGACAACAAAGCGTAAAAGAAATCTGCGCAAGGTCGTTTGCGCTGACGCAACCAACGTTGCGGCAGTAAAAAGAATGTTACCCTATAAGTAATAGGGAACTTGAAAGTGGAGGTAACTTTATATGGCACGTGTAAAAGGTGCGTTAGCAACGCGTAAAAGAAGAAAAAAAGTTTTAAAACTTGCTAAAGGATATTTCGGCGCAAAATCAAAGCTCTTTAAAACCGCTAAAGAAGCCGTGATGAAGTCGGGCAATTATGCCTATATCGGTCGCAGGCAGAAAAAGCGCGATTTTCGCCGTCTTTGGATCACCCGCATTTCAGCCGCGGCAAAGATCAACGGTATGAACTATTCGACCTTTATGAACGGTCTTAACAAGGCCGGTGTTCAGATAAACCGTAAAATGCTCGCCGATATCGCGGTCAATGATCCCGAAGGTTTTGCAAACCTTGTAAAGACTGCTGAAAAGGCACTTAATAAATAATTCTTTTCGCCCGAGAAACTTTCCTCTCGGGCGCATTTTGCTTTTTTGCAGAGGGTAAAAATGTTGGATTTTAAGGAAATTTCCGCAAAAGATAACCGCATTATTAAGCTGACCGCCCTGTTACAAAAGTCCGCAAAGGCGCGAAAAGAAAACTCGCTTTTTGTGCTTGAAGGGCTTCGCATTTGCAGGGATGCGGCTGATTGCGGCGTGGCTTTTGATACGCTGATAGTATCCGAAACCGCAAGAAAAAAACATGCGAATGATATAGAAAATTTCAGCAAAATCTCAAATAACGGCGTTTTGATACCGGATTATCTGTTTGAAAAAATCAGCGATACCGAAACGCCGCAGGGTATCATTGCCCTTGCAAAGATCCCGGATATCACAGTTCCGGTAGATAAAAGCGGAAGATACGTCGCTCTTGAACATATTGCCGATCCGGCAAATTTGGGCGCGATCGCAAGAACTGCGGAGGCGCTCGGTATATCCGGTATTATCGTTTCCGGCGATGGGTGCGATATATTTTCTCCCAAGGCGCTCAGGGCTTCTATGGGCACGCTTCTCAGAGTCCCGGTTTATTCCTGCGCTGATATTACGGAGTTTCTTAAAGCCAATTCGCTTCGCGGCTTCGCCTGCGTCCCCGATGCCAACGCTGATCTTAAAATCGGGGAAACCTGTTTTTTGCCGGGCGACGTTGTAATAATAGGCAACGAGGCAAACGGGCTGACGGAAAACACCGTTAAAGGCGCTTATAAAACCGTTACCATACCTATGCGCGGCAGGGCGGAATCGCTCAATGCCGCATCGGCGGCGTCTATCGCCATGTGGGAACTTTTAAAGTAGGTGGATTTTATGGAAAACCGGCTTTATAACGTTTTGGCATTGGTATCGGCTTTCGGCACCGCGGGTATAAAGACTGTAAGGCTTTATGAATCGCTTGATAACAGCGGCGATATCGATCTGCCGTTTAACTCATTTGTAAGCTGCGGCGCTTTCGATGAACGATCCCGCGAAAGGATACGCGCGGTAAAGGAAACCGATATCAAAACGATAATATCTGATTGCGAGAATAACGGCATAGAGATACTGCCTATATACTCGGAAAGATTCCCCGAACGTTTGCGTAATATACCCGCCGCGCCGCTTGTATTATTTATCAAAGGCAATTTGCCGGATATCGACAGTCAGCCGGCGATATGTATCGTAGGTCCCCGCAAGGTTTCAAAATTCGGTCAGAAGGCGGCTTTTTCGCTGGCGCGTCGATTGGCAAAAGCGGGAATGACCGTGATAAGCGGTTCAGCCGTTGGCGCTGATACCGCGGCGCATACGGGCGTATTGGATGCCGGCGGCGTTTCGGTAATGATAGTGGCAGAGGGGATACTTAAAGCCCTTGATTCGAGCAGGCGCGATTTGTGCCGTAAGGTCCTCGAAAAGGGTTGCATAGTCAGCGAGCATCCTCCGCGCGCCGCCGCCGGGAAATACAGTTTCCCGGTCAGAAACCGTTTGCTTTCCGGTATGAGCCTCGGCGTTGTAATTATCGAAGCGCCGGAAAAAAGCGGCGCCCTTATAACGGCGGGTCACGCGCTTGATCAGGGCAGGGACGTTTTCGTTATCCCCGGCAGTCTGAACGATAAGTCTTATAAGGGCTCGAACGCGCTTTTAAGGGACGGAGCCATACCGCTTATTGATTCTTACGATATTCTGTCAAGGTATATTATCGATTATCCGGAAATAATCAATATCGAAAGAGCTTTCAGCGAAGATAAAACTCAAAAAACAAATAAAAATTCACAAAAAAATCCGCTCTCCGGTCTTTCCAAAGAAGCAGTTTTGGTGTATAATAATTTAATTAAGCCGGAGTTTACGGTTGATGATTTATCCGCCTTGGATATGGATGGCGCTATGTTGCTTTCGGCACTTACCGAGCTGGAGCTTGAACACCTGGTGGTGTCACTGCCCGGCGGCGCTTATAAAAAAACAGTATGATAAAGGAGTTTTGAAATGTCAAAACTGGTTATTGTTGAGTCACCAACAAAGGTCAAGAGTATAAAAAAATACCTCGGTTCGGATTATAACGTTATGGCTTCAATGGGTCATATCAGGGATCTTCCGAAATCAAAATTCGGTATTGACGTTGATAACAGTTTCAAGCCGGAATATATAAATATGCCCGATAAAAAGGATCTGATCAAATCCCTTAAAGCGGCGGCGGAAAAAAGCGATTTTGTTTATCTCGCAACCGACCCGGACCGCGAGGGTGAGGCTATATCGTGGCATTTAGCCAAAATACTCGGTCTTGACCTTAACGATAAAAACCGCATTGCGTTCAACGAGATCACAAAGAGCGGTGTCGAAAGAGGTATAAAGGATCCGCACAAGATCGATATAAACCTTGTCGACGCTCAACAGGCGCGCAGGATCGTTGATAGGATCGTTGGTTACAAGCTCAGCCCGTTTTTATGGAAAAAGGTAAAAAGCGGTCTTTCCGCCGGACGCGTTCAAACGGTGGCGCTTAAACTCATCGTTGACCGCGAGCGTGAAATAGAAAAATTCATACCCGAGGAGTATTGGACTATCGACGCCAAGCTTCTTAAGGGCAATAAACTGTTTGTTGCTCGGCTTTCGGGGCTCGCAAACGGCAAAAAGTTCGATCCGGTATCCGATGGCGTCAGGGCGGACGATATTGTCAACAGCTTAAAGGATAAAGCCTTTACGGTATCCGATGTCAAGCGCGGTGTTCGCACCCGCCAGCCGGCGCCCCCGTTTACTACGTCGACCCTTCAGCAGGAGGCCTCAAGAAGGCTCAATCTTACCGGTCAGCGCACAATGAGTATTGCTCAAAAGCTTTACGAGGGCGTTGAAGTGGGCGAATACGGTATAACCGGTCTTATAACCTATATGAGAACCGATTCTCTCCGCATTTCCGAAGAGGCACGCTACGCGGCAAACGCATATATTTCCGGCGTTTACGGTTCTGCCTATCTGCCGCAGAAGCCCCGCTATTTCAAAACAAAGAGCGGCGCCCAGGACGCGCACGAGGCGATCAGACCTACCAATATCAATATCACGCCGGATGTGGCAAAAAGCTCACTTTCGGCGGAACAGTATAAGCTTTATAAGCTTATCTGGGAACGCTTTGTGGCGTCGCTTATGGCGCCTTGCGTTCAGAACACGGTCAGCGTAGATATTACCGCCGGAGATTACCTTTTTAAGGCAAATGGATACAAGGTGAAATTTGAAGGCTTTACCGTTCTTTACGAAGAGGGCAGGGATGACGAGGCAGAGGAAGACGTGGCCCTGCCGGAAATGAACGAGGGTGACGTTCTTAAACTTAAAAGTATTATTCCTACGCAGCATTTTACCCAACCGCCCGCAAGGTATACCGAGCCGACCCTCATAAAAACTCTTGATGAAAACGGCATTGGCAGACCTTCTACCTATGCTCCGATACTTACGAATATTCTCCAACGAGAGTATATCGAAAGAGATAAAAAAGCGCTTAAGCCTACCAATCTCGGTATACTTGTTTACGATCTTATAAACGATTATTTCAAAAAGATCATCGACGTGAAGTTTACCGCGAATCTTGAATCCGGGCTTGATAAGATAGGCACCGGTGAAGAAAACTGGCTCCAAACTGTATCTGATTTCTATAAGGATTTTGACGCGCTTTATAAAAAAGCTGAAAAAGCACTGGATGGTAAACGTATGAAAGTTCCCGTAGTTGAAACCGATGTTATCTGCGAAAAGTGCGGCAGAAAAATGGTTGAACGCACCGGCAGGTTCGGTAAATTCTTAGCTTGCCCCGGATATCCCGAGTGCAAGAACACAAAGACAATGCCCGAAAACGAAATAAAAGAACCCTGCCCGGTATGCGGCGGTAAGCTTATAAAACGCATTTCCAAAAAGGGCAACAAGTTTTACGGCTGCTCTAATTATCCGAAATGTAATTTTGCGGCGCCCGGAATACCTACCGGCGAAAAGTGCCCCGAATGCGGAAGCTTTATCATAAAGGGCTTGCGCGGCAGAAAGTATTGTATGAATCCGGAATGTCCTTCAAAAAAGAAAAAGGGATAATTGATGAATAAGATAACGGTGATCGGCGCTGGCCTTGCCGGATGCGAGGCGGCGCTCGCCGCGGCGCGGCATGGCGTTAAGGTCGATCTTGTTGATATGAAGCCGGGTAAGCATTCGCCGGCGCATAAATCAAACCTTTTTGCGGAGCTTGTTTGCTCAAACTCACTTAAAGCGGCAAGGGTAGATTCCGCCGCCGGTCTGCTTAAGGCGGAGATGCGAAAGTTCGGTTCGGTATGCCTTGATTCGGCGGATAAGTCTTCGGTTGCCGCGGGCGGCGCTCTGGCGGTAGACCGGGATAAGTTTTCGGAATACATCACCGAAACCGTCCGAAGCGATCCGAACGTTAACGTTATTTCAAAAACGGTTGAAAAAATACCCGATGACGGAGTGACTGTGATTGCCACCGGGCCGCTTACCGATGAAAAATTGGCAAAAAGTATCGAAGATTACTGCGGACAAAGCAGTTTAAGCTTTTATGATGCCGCGGCGCCGATAGTTTCGGCTGAAGGCATCGATATGGATATTGCCTTTTGTGCTTCACGTTACGGTGATGGCGAGGGCGATTACATAAACTGCCCGATGAATAAGGCGGAGTATGAGGCGTTTTATGAGGCGCTGATTTCAGCCGAGACCGCGCCGCTCCACGATATAGACCGCGATATCAACGTTTATGAGGGCTGTATGCCCATCGAGGTCCTTGCAAAGCGGGGTAACGATTCGGTGCGTTTCGGACCGATGAAGCCGGTAGGTCTGCGCGATCCGAGAACGGGGCACAGACCGTGGGCGGCGGTTCAACTGCGGCGCGAGAATGCAGGCGGAACGCTTTATAACCTGGTCGGTTTTCAGACCAATCTGAAATTCGGCGAACAGCAACGTGTATTTTCTATGATCCCGGGGCTGAAAAACGCGCAGTTCGTGCGTTACGGCGTTATGCACCGCAACACTTTTATCAATTCTCCGGCGCTTCTTTTAAGCGACCTTTCGCTTAAAAAGAACGGTAAAGTATTCTTTGCCGGTCAGCTTTCGGGTGTAGAGGGATATATGGAATCCGCGGCAAGCGGTATAGTTGCCGGTATAAACGCCGCAAGGCGTATTTTGGGTGTTAAACCGCTTGTTTTACCGCACTTTACAATGATAGGCGCGCTTATCGGTTATATTACCGACAGCACGGTCAAAGACTTTCAGCCGATGGGCGCAAATTTCGGCATTTTGCCGCCGCTTGATACTGCTGTTAAGGACAAGCGTGAGCGTTATATGGCGCTTTCAAAGCGTTCGCTCGATTATTATGAAAACACAGGAGAGATTTTATGAGAATTGCCGTTGATGCCTTTGGCGGCGATAACGCGCCGGTCGAGATAATCAAGGGCGCCGCCGCGGCGCACCGTGAATACGGCGTTGATATCACCCTTGCGGGGGATAAAGCGATTATCGAAAAGGTGATTAGCGATAATTCGCTTGAACTGGGCGATAGTCTTGTTATCGTTGATTGCAGCGACGTTATTGATATGCACGATGATCCTACCTCGATCATCAAAGCGCATAAGGATTCTTCTATGGCGCATGCTTTTTACGAGCTGAGCGAATGTCGCGCGGATGCCTTTGTTTCCGCCGGCTCTACCGGTGCCATAGTTGTTGGCGGAACGCTTATTGTTAAGCGTATAAAGGGCGTTAAAAGACCCGCGCTCGGTTCAATGCTTCCGGCACCGGGCGGTTCTTATATGCTTATGGATATGGGCGCAAACAGCGATTGCCGCCCCGAAATGCTTAAACAGTTCGGCATTATGGCAAGCGCCTATCTTACCGGTGTTGAAGGGCGCAAGGATCCGAAAATTGCCCTGCTTAATATCGGCACCGAAGACACAAAGGGCGATGAGCTGCATATAGAAGCATATAAGCTTTTGAGCGAAGCCCCGATAAACTTTATCGGCAACGTTGAGTCAAGAGAGATGCCGAAAGGCGTTTGCGATGCGGTTATTACCGACGGTTTTTCCGGCAATATAGCCCTTAAGCTTATTGAAGGCACCGCCATAACGCTTTTCAAAATGATAAAACAGATTTTATATAAAAGCCTGCCTAATAAGCTTGCCGCGCTTGTTTTAAAACGCGATCTTTACGCGCTTAAAAGCACAATGGACAGCTCGGAGATCGGCGGCGCACTCCTGCTTGGCGTTAACAAGCCGGTGGTCAAAGCTCACGGCAGTTCCGATGCAAAGGCGATAAAGAACGCCATAAAACAGGCAAAGCTGTTTGCCCAAAACGACGTTATCGGCAAAATAGCGGAAGGTTTAAATGCGGAGTAGTTATGAAAACACTTGAAGAATACTTAAATTACGAATTCAGGGATAAGCGTCTGCTTCAGAACGCGCTTACCCATTCTTCATATGCAAACGAGGTGCGCGGCGGCGTTACCTCAAACGAGCGCCTTGAGTTTTTGGGGGATTCGGTATTATCGATCGTCGTTTCAAGTTATATTTACGAAAACTATAAAACAATGCCCGAAGGCGAGCTTACGCGGCTTCGTTCGTCCCTTGTTTGCGAAAAAACTCTTTGCACCTTTTCAAGAAAACTCAATTTAGGCGAGTTTCTGCTTCTCGGTAAGGGCGAACGCAAAAACGGCGGAGCCGAGCGGGATTCTATCCTTGCCGATGCCTTTGAGGCGGTCCTTGCGGCGATATATCTTGACGGCGGTATAGAACCGGCGCGCAAGCACGTTATGCGGTTTATAATACCCGAACTTGAACGCTATGATATTAAAGCTGATTTAAAAGATTACAAAACTCTGCTTCAGGAAATAGTTCAGCGTAATCCTGAAGAGAGCGTAAGTTACGTTCTTACCGGTGAAAGCGGACCCGATCACGATAAAAAGTTTACAGTTGAGGTCCGGCTTAATTCAAATACCATTGGCACCGGAACCGGAAAAAGCAAAAAGGATGCCGAGGAAATGGCGGCAATGCAGGCGCTTAAGCTTATGGGTGAGCCCGTATGAGCGGTAGGCACGCCAATATCTCGGTTTTTGTGCCCCATATCGGTTGCCCGAATATGTGCAGTTTTTGCGACCAGCGCCACATAACCGGCGCTCACGCAGCACCAGGAAGCGAGGATGTTGTTTCCGCCGTTAAAAACGCAAAGAAATCAAAGAACTATGACCCCGAAAACACCGAGATCGCATTTTTCGGCGGCAGTTTTACGGCGATAAACCGCAACTATATGTTAACGCTTCTGGAAGCGGCATATTCATTTGTTGAATCGGGCGACGTTGCGGGGATACGTATATCCACCCGTCCGGATGCTATTGACGGTGAAATACTTACCCTCCTTAAATCCTACGGTGTGACCGCTATTGAACTCGGTGCGCAGAGTATGGACGATAAGGTTTTGCTTAAAAACAACCGCGGGCATACCTCACAGGACGTAATAAACGCATCAAATCTTATTAAAGAATACGGCTTTTCACTCGGTCTTCAGATGATGACCGGTCTTTTCGGTGACAGCGATAAAAAAACTCTCGAAACTGCCAAAAGCATAATAAAGCTTGCTCCGCAGACGGTCAGGATATATCCTACCATAGTTTTAAAGGGGACCGATCTTGCGGCGCTTTATGCGGACGGTCACTATAAACCTCAAACGCTTGAAGAGGCGGTGAATATTTGCTCAAAGCTTCTTCTGATGTTCAGCACAGCGGGTATAAAGGTAATACGGCTCGGTCTTCACTCAATAGAGAAGGAGGCATACGTGGCGGGTCCGTGGCATCCGGCGTTCAGCGAGCTGTGTTTGTCCGGCTTGTTTTATAAAAAAGCACTTGATTTGCTCGGTGAAAAAGGGAATTATAACCTTTACGTTTCACCTGAGAATATTTCAAAAATGATAGGTCAGAAGCGCGGCAACATCGAAAAGCTTAAAGCACTCGGCTATAATTGCAGGGTTTTTGCCGCGGATCATTTAAACGATAACGATATCATTGCGGAAAGGAGCGAATAGATAATGCGCCTTACTTCTATACAGATCCAGGGATTTAAGTCCTTCGCCGATAAGACCGATCTTAAATTCGGTAAGGGAATAACCGCGGTCGTAGGTCCTAACGGAAGCGGTAAGAGCAATATTGCCGATGCCGTTCGTTGGGTGCTCGGCGAACAGTCGACCAAAAGCCTGCGCGGTCAGTCGATGGAGGACGTTATATTCAGCGGCACCTATGAGCGCCGTCCTCACGGCTTTTGCGAAGTTACGCTGAACATCGATAATTCGGACCGTTCGCTCAACTTTGATAACGATAATATAGCGATTACGAGAAGATACTACCGTTCCCACGAAAGCGAGTATCTGATCAACAACGTTACGGTCAGGCTTAAGGATATAAACGAGCTGTTTATGGATACCGGTCTCGGGCGTGACGGTTATTCGATGATAGGTCAGGGTAAGATCGATAATATCATTAGCTCAAAATCAAACGAGCGGCGCGATATTTTTGAAGAGGCGTCCGGTATATCGAAATACCGTTACCGTAAAATTGAAGCCGAGCGCAAGCTATCTGCCGCGGAGGAAAACCTTATTCGCCTTAAGGATATTATGGGCGAGCTTGAATCCCGCGTAGGTCCTCTTAAAGAGCAGAGCGAAAAGGCAGAAAAGTTCCTCGAGCTTGCCGATGAAAAAAAGCAGCTTGAGATAGGATTATGGCTCTATACGCTTAACAATTCAAAGGACGCTCTGCGCACGCAGGAGAGCAAGATCGCCGCGGCGCAGCTCAGATACAACGAGATCGAAAACGCCCTCAGCGATTATGATGTTCAGAATGAAAAGAACACCGCAAACTTTGCCAGGATAACCTCAGATATTGAAGGCATCAGGGAACAAATCGTTCAGAAAAATGAAGAAGCGGTAAAAATCGGCGGCAATATCGCGGTTTTGAATAACGAAATAGACCATTGTAATGAAAAAATCGCATCATTAAACGCGGAACGCGAACAGTTAAAGCTTACCGATTCTGCGGCGCTTGCGCAGGTTGATATCAAGCGCGAAAGCGCCAAGGCGATCGAAACCGAAAAAGCGACGCTCGCGGAAAAGCTTTCGGAGCTTGAAAAAGAGCTTTCGGAGCTTCTTGTAAGCAGTGAAAATATATCGCGTAAGATAGAGGAGCAGGCGCATAGACTAAATGCGCTTACCTCCGATATTTCCGATGCAAGAGTTGCTATGACCACCGCAGAGACATCGATTGAAGAGATAAATCTTCGCGGCGGCGTTGTTGAAGAGCTTATTGCTTCCGCACAGGAAAAATCCGCCGGGTTGGACGGCGATTTTGCCGAAACCGAGAAACTTCTCGAAAAATGCGATGAAAGCATCCTTTCGGCGCAGAATGCGCTCAAGGGTTATGCTTTGCGCCTTGAAAACCGCAAAGAAACCGCGGATAGCCTAAAATCTCAACTCGATGAAATTCGTATAGATATTGAAACAAAGCGCAGAAGAGTTCTCCTTCTCACCGAGCTTGAAAACAATATGGAGGGCTTCTCAAAATCTGTAAAATCGGTTATTTCCGAAGCCAAAAAGGGTGTTTTGCGCGGTGTTCACGGCACGGTTTCCAGTCTTATAACCGTTGATAAAAAGTATAGCACTGCTATCGAAACGGCGCTCGGAAACGCGATACAGAACATAGTTGTTGATAACGATACTAACGCCAAAAGCGCAATAAATTACCTTAAAACCAACAATCTCGGCAGGGCAACCTTTTTGCCAATATCTACCGTTAGATCGCGCGAGTTTGAGGATAAGGGATCGGACGATCTGTTCGGCTTTATCGGTGTTGCGAGCGATCTTGTTAAGACTGACGGTAAGTATCGCGAAATAATCGATCATTTGCTCGCCGGGACCTTTGTTTCGGAGGATATCGACAGTGCGGTAAATATTGCCAAAAAATACGGTCATCGCGTTAAGGTGGTATCTCTTGACGGTCAGGTGATAAATCCCGGCGGCTCCATAACAGGCGGTTCGCTTGTTAAACAGGCTGGGCTTTTGAGTCGCGGTGCGGATATCGCCCGCTTAAATGCCGAGATCGATAAGCTTACTCAAAAGGAAAAGAGTATTTCCATTGAATTTGAAAAAGCAAATGCTGTGCTTGCAAAGGTCAATGCCGATATAATTGCCACCGAATCCGATCTTAAAACTGCCAACGAAGATAAGATCAGAACGGTTGCGGAGCTTAAGCGTATTGATGATCTGCGCACAGCGAATAACGCAAATTTAAGCGATCTTACAGCCGAGCGCGATAACGCCGGTATCAAGCTTAAAGAGCTTGCGACGGCGCTTGAATCGGCAAAGGGCAACATCGAAAAATTTGAAGCCGAGCGCCGGAAGATTGAGGATGAAATAACCGCTATGAGCGGCGGAAGAGACGATATATCGGCTAAAAGAGATTCCTTGGCTGAGAACATCACCCAAACAAAACTGCTTATAATCGAAAAGGAAAAGGACGTATCTTCGCTTCTTTTATCTGCAAGCGAGCTTGAAAACTCTGTTTCCGGCAGAGCGGGCAGGGCAAAGGAGATCGAAGACGAGATCTCGGCTATCAGTTTTAAAACCGAGCAGTTTGCAAGTGAGATCAAGCTTTCCAATGAAGCTATCGAAAACATAAAGATCGAGATAAACGAGTTTAACCGTGATATCGAGAAGCTTTCTGCCGAACGAAACGATATCGAAAAAGCCGGTATCGAGCTTCGCGCGGGCGAAAAGGAACGTATTTCCGAGCGCGAGAAAATAGTGGGCGAGATAGCCCGTCTTTCCGAGCGAAAAGAAATAATGGTAGCGGAGTATGACGACGTTATTCGCCGCTTATACGATGAATATGAGCTTACCCGCAGTGAGGCAGAGCAGATAGGTATTGAAATCGAAAAACCCTCTGAAGCCAAGAAACAGCTTGCTGATATCAAATCAAAGATACGCGCGCTCGGCAGCGTTAACGTATCGGCTGTTGAGGAGTATAAGGAAGTTAAAGAGCGTTACGACTTTATGAAGGCGCAGATCGATGACGTTGAATCGGCAAGGGCTTCGCTTCATAAGCTTATAAATCAGCTTACTACTCAAATGCAGGAGCTCTTTATAGTCGGCTTTGATAAGATCAACGCCAATTTCAAGAAAACCTTTACCGAGCTGTTTGGCGGCGGTAACGCAAATCTGGTTCTTACCGATCCTGAAAACATTCTTGAAAGCGGAATAGATATCGAGGCGCGTTTGCCCGGTAAAAACGTTCCGAGCCTTGACGGTCTTTCGGGCGGTGAAAAGGCGCTTGTTGCGCTTTCTATCTACTTTGCGATCATGCAGACCAACTCGCCGCCGTTCTGTTTCCTTGACGAGGTCGATACCGCGCTTGACGATATCAACGTTGAGCGTTTTGCGGAGTATATGCGCAAAAGCGATTTCAATACGCAGTTTATATGCGTTACCCACCGCCGGGGCACCATGGAGGCGGCTGATATGCTTTACGGCGTAACAATGCAGGAAAAGGGTATTACAAAGCTTTTAGAGCTTAACGTAGCCGAACTCGAAAAGAAACTACTTGAAAACGAAGGAGCATAAAATGGGCTTTTTCAGTAAGATTAAGAACGGTCTTTCAAAAACGCGTAATTCAATATCTAACGGTATTTCCTCGATAGTCAAAAGCTTTACCAAAATCGACGAAGACCTATTGGATGAGCTTGAAGAAATACTCGTTATGTCGGATATCGGCGTAAAAACCTCGAGTGATATTTGCGAAGCTCTGCGCCGGAAGATCAAAGAAACCGGCGAGACCGACCCGGCAAATATCAAAACGATGATGCGCGATATCATTGTCGAAATGCTCGGGGAGGACTGCGGCTTAACACTTAATACCACACCTTCCGTTATCCTTATAATCGGCGTAAACGGCGTTGGCAAGACCACCTCGATAGGCAAGCTTGCGGCAGGTCTTACCCAATCGGGCAAAAAGGTCGTTCTCGGCGCGGCGGATACCTTCCGCGCGGCGGCTATAGAACAGCTCCAGATATGGGGCGACCGCGCCGGCGTTCCGGTGATAAAAAGCACCCAGGGCGCCGATCCCGCCTCGGTGGTGTTTGATACCATCGCTTCGGCAAAGGCGAGGAAAGCCGACGTTATTATATGCGATACCGCCGGGCGCCTTCACAATAAAAAGGACCTAATGGAGGAGCTTGCCAAGATAAACCGCGTTATCGAACGCGAACTGCCGGATGCCTCAAAGGAAACGCTGCTGGTGCTTGACGCGGCAACGGGGCAAAACGCCGTTAACCAGGCACGCGAGTTTAAAAACGTTACCGATATTTCGGGTATCATACTTACTAAGCTTGACGGCACCGCGAAGGGCGGTATAGTTATAGCCATCCGCAACGAGCTTGGCATACCGGTCAAGTTTATCGGCGTGGGCGAGGGGATCGATGATCTTCAGCCGTTTAACGCCGCCGAGTTTGCCGACGGTATTTTTGGCGGTGAGATTTAATGAAGTTTTTTGTTGCGACTAAAAACGCGGGTAAGATCAAAGAGTTTTCGCGGCTTTTTTGCGAACTCGGTATCGATATGATGACTGAATCTGATTTAAGCGCGCCCTTGCCTGAAGCGGAAGAGACCGGTGATACCTTCAACGAAAACGCGCTTATAAAAGCGCGCGCCGGCGCGGCTTTTACGGGGCTGCCCACGGTCGCTGATGATTCCGGACTTTGCGTTGACGCACTCGGCGGTATGCCCGGCGTTTGTTCGGCGCGTTATGCCGGCGTTCACGGCGACAGCGCCGCCAACAATAAAAAGCTTTTAGCAGAACTTGCGGGCGTGCCGCAGGAAGAGCGCACAGCGCACTTTGTTTGCGCTATCGCCTGCGTATTTCCCGATGGCAGAGAGTTTACCGTGACCGGTAAGTGCAATGGGACGATCGATTTTTCCGAATCGGGCGATCGCGGCTTCGGCTACGATCCGCTGTTTATAAGCGAATGCGGCAAGTTTTCCGAAATATCGGCGGAGCAAAAGGATAAAATCAGCCATCGCGGTATGGCAATAAGACTTTTTAAGGAAAAAATAAACGAGTATTTATAACGGTGATAATATGCTTAATTCCAGACAAAGAGCCCAGCTTCGCGGTATGGCTAACGGTTATGAGACCATATTGCATATAGGCAAAAGCGATATAGGCGAAGAGATAATAAAGCAGGCGGACAATGCTTTGAAAGCGCGGGAACTTATCAAGTGCTGTGTTCTCGAAACAAGCTCTCTCTCTTCGAGAGAGGCGGCGGATATCGTAGCTGCAAAGACCGGAGCCGACGTTGTTCAGGTGATCGGTTCAAGATTTATACTTTACCGTGAAAACAAGGATAATAAGAAGATATTTTTAAGGAGATAGTATGGCGAATATAGCAGTTTTCGGCGGGACCTTTGATCCGTTTCATATAGGGCATCACGAAATACTGAGAGCTCTTTGCAAAAGCGGCCTGTTTAAGCGAGTGCTTGTAGTTCCTACTAAAATTCCGCCCCATAAGCCGGCGCCGAATGAAGCCACGGATCAGGACCGTATCGAAATGTGCCGCCTTTCCTGCAGTGAATTTGTTAACGCGGAAACATGCCTTATAGAGTTTGAACGCGAGGGCAAAAGCTATACGGTAGATACGATACGGGAACTTAAAAAGCGCTATCCCCGCCAAAGCTTTTATGTTGTTATAGGCGCCGATATGCTTCGCATACTTGATCAATGGCATGAATTCAACAAGCTTAAAAGAATGGTGACATTCATTGTGTTTAACCGCAACGCATATACTCGGTTCTATTCCGATGCCGAACGTATGGTGGCTCGCGGCGCAAAACTATTGTTGTTTGATGAAGAGATCGTAAGGATATCTTCAACCGAGCTTAGAAAGGACCTTGATCCGTTATATTTGACCAAAAAGGTAGAAGACTATGTTAATCAACGCAAGCTTTACAGAAAGAAAGATCGTAAATGAGTATAAGGCCCTTTTAAAGGGGCGGCTTACCGAAAAGAGGTATAACCATTCACTCGCCGTTGCAGATGAGGCGAAGCGTCTTGCGCAAAAATACGGCGCCGATCCCGATAAGGCGTTCATCGCCGGGCTTTTGCACGATATAACCAAAAACTCCGATAAAGACGCCCATTTTAAGATTTTTGATACCTACGGTATAACGCTTACCGAGGTCGAAAAAAGCGCTGAAAAGCTTTGGCACGCGATGTCCGGCGCGGCTTTTGTCCGGCACTATCTTGATATTGAGGATGAAGATATAATATCGGCGATCCGCTATCACACTACTGCAAAAGCGGGTATGAGTTTGCTTGAAATAATTCTCTATCTCGCCGATTTTACTTCGGCAGACCGCGATTACGAGGACGTTGACGTTATGCGCGAGCTTGTTGATAAGTCTTTAAACGAGGCGCTCCTCTACGCCCTCAGGTATACGATAAACGAGCTGATCGAAAAAGGTGCGGCTATACATCCCGATACCGTTTCGGCATATAACGAGGTTACATTGAAAGGAAATTAAAATGAAATCAGAAGAGATTTTAAAATTAGCGGCAAAGGCGCTTGACGATAAAAAGGCGGAAAACATTTCCGCTGTAAAAATAGAGGAGCTTTCGCCTCTGGCGGAGTATTTTCTGATCGCTACGGCGACCTCAAACACCCACGTTCGCGCCCTTACCGATGAGGTTGAAGAGGTCCTGCTCGAGGCGGGCGAAAAGCCCCATCATATCGAGGGCAAATCCTCCGGCTGGATAGTTCTTGACTACCGCGCCGTGATAGTGCATATTTTTACTCCCGAACAACGCGAATTCTACGATCTTGACCGTATGTGGAGCGATGGCGAGAGCATAGATTTGAAGAGTATTCTTGACGATAACGGAGATGAGTAGTATGAAGTATAATTTCAGTGAGATCGAAAAAAAGTGGCAGGATATTTGGGATGAAAACAAAACCTTTGCCGCTTCAAACGACTTTTCAAAGCCAAAATTCTATGGGCTTGTTGAGTTCCCCTATCCTTCGGGGCAGGGGCTACACGTGGGTCATCCGCGCTCATATACCGCGCTTGATATTATTGCCCGCAAAAAGCGCCTTGAGGGGTATAACGTGCTTTATCCGATGGGGTGGGACGCCTTCGGTCTTCCTACCGAGAATTTTGCGATTAAAAACCATATCCACCCTTCGGTCGTGACCGAAAAGAACATAGCTAATTTTAAGCGTCAGCTTAAATCGCTCGGCTTTTCATTTGATTGGGACAGGGAAGTAAACACTACCGATCCCTCATACTATAAATGGACGCAGTGGATATTCCTTCAGCTTTATAAAAACGGGCTTGCCTATAAAAAGCATATGTCTGTAAACTGGTGCCCTTCTTGCAAGTGCGTGCTTGCAAATGAAGAGGTAGTAAACGGCGTTTGCGAGAGGTGCGGCAGCGAGACCGTCCACCGCGAAAAAAGCCAGTGGATGCTTAAGATCACCGATTATGCCGAAAAACTGCTTGAAGGGCTTGATAATGTTGATTATATCGAGCGCGTTAAAACCCAGCAGCGTAACTGGATAGGCAGGTCATACGGCACCCAGCTTAAGTTCAAAACAACCCTTGGCGATGATTTTGAAGTGTTTACGACCAGGGCGGATACACTCTTCGGCGCTACCTATACTGTAATTTCGCCGGAACATCCCCTTATCAAAAAATGGGCGCAAAGTATTAAAAATTACGCCGAGGTAGCGGCATACGCCGAGGAAGCCGCCAAGAAATCCGATCTTGAACGCACCGAGCTTAACAAGGAAAAAACCGGCGTTAAGCTTGAGGGCGTTATGGCGATAAACCCCGTAAACGGTAAGGAAATACCGATATACGTTTCGGATTACGTTCTGATCTCTTACGGAACCGGCGCCATTATGGCTGTTCCGGCGCACGATACCCGTGACTTTGAGTTTGCCAAAAAATTCAATATACCGATAATCGAGGTAGTCGCTGGCGGCGATATAACAAAAGAGGCGTTTACCGATTGCGAGACCGGCGTTATGGTCAACTCCGGCTTTCTTAACGGTCTTTCGGTCGAGGAAGCCAAGGTAAAAATGCAGGAGTGGCTGACCGAGCAGGGAATAGGTGAGAAAAAGGTCAACTATAAACTGCGCGACTGGGTCTTCTCGCGCCAGAGATACTGGGGCGAGCCTATACCTATGGTTTACTGCGAAAAGTGCGGCTGGGTCCCGTTGCCTGAAAGCGAATTACCGCTGAGGCTCCCAAACGTAGAGTCTTACGAGCCGACCGATACCGGCGAATCGCCCCTTTCGAAAATGACCGATTGGGTCAATACCACCTGTCCGCATTGCGGCGCGCCCGCCAAGCGCGAAACCGATACCATGCCGCAGTGGGCGGGTTCATCGTGGTATTTCCTCAGGTATTGCGATCCGCATAACGATAAAGCCATCGCTTCTAAAGAGGCGCTTGAGTATTGGTGCCCGGTAGATTGGTATAACGGCGGTATGGAGCATACAACGCTTCACCTTTTATACAGCCGTTTCTGGCATCATTTCCTCTACGATATCGGCGTTGTGCCTGACCCCGAGCCTTATTCCAAACGCACAAGTCACGGTATGATACTCGGCGAAAACGGCGAAAAGATGTCAAAATCCCGCGGTAACGTTGTGAATCCCGATGATATCGTGCGCGATTACGGCGCTGATACCATGCGCATTTATGAGATGTTCATAGGTGATTTTGAAAAGGCGGCGCCCTGGAGCCAGTCATCAATTAAGGGCAGTAAGCGGTTCCTTGATAAGGTGTTTGCTTTAGAGGAGATCCTTGTTGACGGCGATACCTACCGCGCCGAGCTTGAAACCGATTTTCATAAAACGATCAAGAAGGTCTCCGAGGATATAGAGGGGCTTAAGATGAATACCGCGATAGCGGCGCTTATGACCCTGCTTAATAACATTACCGCAACAGGTAAGATCAACCGTAGGGAATTAAAGGACTTTATTATCCTTCTTAATCCGTTTGCGCCTCATATTACCGAAGAGATATGGCAGAATGCAGGCTTTGGCGGTATGCTCAATCAGGCACAATGGCCCACATTCGATGAGGCAAAATGCCTTGATAAAAAGGTTGAGATAGCCGTTCAGATAAACGGTAAGGTCCGCGCCCGCATCGATATTTCGCCCGATACGGGCTCGGATGAAGCGCTCTCACTTGCAAAGGAGCAACCCGCCGTTAAGGAAGCTATAGCCGGCAAAAACGTGGTAAAAGAACTCTATGTTCCCGGCAGAATAGTAAATATTGTTATCAAATAAATCATTGCTGATATTTTGCTTGACAACGGTATTATGTGTTGATATAATATTACCGTTGTCCGCTTGATCCATTAGCTCAGTTGGCAGAGCACTTGACTTTTAATCAAGGTGTCCGGGGTTCAAATCCCCGATGGGTCACCAGAAAAAGCACTTGCAAACGCAAGTGCTTTTTTCAACGAAATCCACCCTATCGGGTGGGTGAAATCTGCTTCGCAGGTGAAATACGCCTACGCGTGTGAAATGCCTGCGGGCGTGGGTGGATTTCATTTCACCGTGCGCGCAGCGAACGATTTCACCTGAGGGCATAGCCCGAAGATTTCACCGCGGCTTTGCCGCGATTTCACTTTTAATCTTCAATCGGGCACTCGCCCGATTTTTTTATTTTCAGGACTGAATAAGCGTGTATCTTTTATGCGTTCTTTATATAAACGAAGAACGCCCAAAAGGGTTATCCGAGTAGGACTTGAAGCACTACTTATATAAGTTTTCCTAAAGTAATTGATTTTTCGCGCCTTTTGTGATAAACTAAATTTACCACACAAACTTAATATGACTATTATCTCGCGGAGTCCGTTTTTACTTCGGTAAAAACGCAGACTTCAATTTTGGCGTCTCCGTGAGATATGTCAAAAGTTTGTGTGGTAGCAAATCGAAGCTCTGCGTTTTTCGGTGCGTAGCTTCGGCTGCGCACTTTTTTATTTTTATACACTGTAGGGAACGCGCCTATGTGCCGTTCCGAAAAATATGTAATCGGATCATAACGGAACAACACGCAGGTTGTTCCCTACAAAGTCAGGGGAAACAAATAATGACAGAACAAAAACTGACGGGCTATCCGTCCATCGACAAACCGTGGCTGAAATACTATTCCGAAGAGGCGATTAACGCTCCTCTGCCGGAATGCACCATATACGAATACCTGTGGGATAGCAACAAGGATCACCTTGACGATATTGCCCTGAACTATTTTGACCGCAAGATTACATACGGCGAACTCTTTGAGAATATCGAAAAAGCGGCGAAAGCGTTTTCTACGCTCGGCGTAAAGGAAGGCGACATTGTCGTTATGGCAACCGTTACAACGCCGGAAACAATTTATGCCTTTTACGGGCTGAATCGGCTCGGAGCCATCTCAAACATGGTTGATCCTCGCACAAGCACAGAGGGAATCAGAAGTTACATATCCGAAGTAAATGCTAAGTTTGTTTTAACCATAGACGCCGCCCTGCCGAAAATAGAAAATGCCGTTGTCGGCACAAAAACGAATACCATTCTCGTTGTTTCGCCCGCCGACTCTTTGCCGCAACCAAAAAAATCGCTATTTCTATTATCAAATAAGCTCAAGGGTAAAACGCCGAAGTTGTCGGACAAGTGCATATCTTGGGCAGAGTTTATCGAAAAAGGTCTTGAAACAAAGCCCGCATACAGTGAATACAAAAAAGGCACTTGCTGTGTGATCGTTCATACCGGCGGTACAACAGGCACGCCAAAAGGCGTGATGCTGAGCAACGATTCTTTAAATATTATGGTAGTTTTACAAAAATACTCAAATACACGAATGAAAAGAAAACAATCTTTTTTAGATTTTATGCCACCTTTTATAGCCTATGGTCTCGCATGTGGGATTCATAATCCTTTAAATTTTGGTATGACTTTAGACATTGTGCCAAAATTTGATCCAAGCAAATTCGATAAACTTATAATTTCAAAAAAACCAAATCATGCAATTGGAGTTCCTTCATATTGGCAACAATTGGCAAATGGCA
This sequence comes from Clostridia bacterium, assembly GCA_017554405.1. Lineage (GTDB taxonomy): Bacteria > Bacillota > Clostridia > Oscillospirales > Acutalibacteraceae > UBA737. The sequence goes on from JAFZIK010000068.1 coordinate 40,493, forward strand.
GAGTTAAGAATCTTTCTTTTATTCAAAATGCCATAGCAGGCGGTGACAGAATTGATCCAACACAAGAAAAACTGATAAACAATTTTTTTAACGGAAAAGGATGTAAGTATAAATTGTCAAAAGGTTATGGCTTAACAGAATTGGCATCAACAGCAACTTATACTGTTTGTGATAATTGTAATTTGCCGGATAGTGTTGGTATTCCGCTCTTTTTAAATAATATGAAAATAGTTGATTCAAATTTGGATAAGGAAGTTACATATAACCAGGAAGGCGAAATATGTATAAGCAGTCCAACTATGATGCTGGGATACTATAATAATGAATCAGCGACTAATGATGTGATAAAAAAAGATATCAACGGAAACAAATGGTTTTATACCGGTGATAGTGGGTATATAAATGAGGATGGTCTGTTGTTTGTCGTTGGAAGAATAAAACGAATGATCGTTCGTTATGATGGATTTAAAATTTTCCCCTCGCAAATAGAAGATGTATTGTTAAAAAACAAAAATGTTGATTATTGTTGTGCTGTCGGTATAGCAGACAAAAACCACTCACAAGGGCAACTGCCGATTGTATTTGTAGTGAAAAACGGCAACGAAAGCAACGATGAAGTTAAATCTGAATTGTTTGAACTCTGTAAAAAAGAATTGCCCGAATACGCACAACCGATTGACTTTGTTTCCATAGACGCACTTCCTCTTACCCCAATCGGCAAAATCGACTACCGCGCACTTGAAAAACAAGCGGAAGAATTGAGCAACGCATAATAATCCATGTATCTTTTAGGCGTTTTTAGCTTGAAAATGTATCATTTAGGCGCTCTTATACATGAAAGAAACCGCTTTTGTCCGGTAGACAAAAGCGGTTTCTTTCAACTAAATCCGTCCTTGCAGACGGGAGAAATCCACCTACGGTGGGTGAAATCGCCTTCGGCGGTGAAATCCCGCTTCGCGGGGTGTAGGACGGATTTAATTTCACCGAGCGAGAAACGCTCGATTTCACCTGAGGGCATAGCCCGAAGATTTCACCGCGGCTTTGCCGTGATTTCACTTTTAATCTTCAATCGGGCACTCGCCCGATTTTTTTATTTTCAGGACTGAATAAGCGTGTATCTTTTATGCGTTCTTTATATAAACAAAGAATGCCCAAAATAGTCAGGGCGGAAGGAATTGAACCATTTTGTTTAAACGGGGCAAGACATTTAAAATAGCACTCACTACTTGCAAGGGCGATGCAAATATGCTAGGCTCGTCTGTGATCTCGGGCATTTTTCTTGTGGGTATTATTTCGCTTTCCACAATTTCAAAATGTTCTTTTAAGAATGCTTCGCAGTCCTTTCTTGTGGCGCGGGAATCAAAAAACATATGAAAAGCGTATAGGTCTTTATATTCGGGGTAAATGCCATAGCCTGCAAAGCCGCCGCCAAGACCGTTTGAGCGGTCGTGCATAGGCTTCATCGCTTCAATTATTTTTTCCGCCGTCATCCGCTCGCCCGATTTTGAAATCACCGCCGCGATAGCACAGCCGGAGGGTATTCTTACTTCGCCTTCCCGTTTCATTTCTTTTCACCTTCAAAAAAACAAAATAAAAAGCGCTCATTTCAGGGCGGAAAATCCGCCTTAAAATGAACGCCATTGCTCATTGCCTCATATTATACGCGCGCGTTAGTCGTTTGTCAAGGGGAAATAATTATTTTTAAACCGATCAGATTATTCAACACCGGCTCACTTGTATTTGGATAGAAATTCCCGCACGCACATACCTGTTTTGCTTTTGAAGAACTGCGAAAAGTATGAAACTGAAGAAAACTGCAGATTTTCCGCAACCCGACTCGCGCTTCGTCCTTCAAGCAGCATATCTTTGGCATATTGGATTCTTAAATCGTTATAATATCTTTTGATACTTTTACCAGTATGCTTTTTGAAGGTTCTTTTTAAGGTCGCCGGGCTTACGTTGCAGATGCGCGCCATTTCGGGAATTGTCGGCAGCGTCCTTACCGAATTGTCATCCATAAGTTTTATTATTTTTCCGTAAACTCTGGCGGAACTGTCATTAAAAAAATGAGGGGCTTCGGCGTTGAGGCGGCTGATACGTATAATCGCTTCAAGCAGTGACAGTGCGACGGAATCTTCACCGTAACCACTGTTTTCCGCTTTGCTTATCAGCATATTGACAAGCGGCATATCCTCACTGCTCAAATGATAAAATATAACCTCTTTTTCGTTTGAATCTTCTTTTTCAAAGCAAAAATGAGTTGAAACAAACTCCACGTGTTTTTCACTTCCCACGTGGTTGCAGTGGTAAAACCCCGGCGACCAGAAGAGGATATCGCCGGCGGATAATTCAAATATTTTTCCCTCAATTGTTACGTTCATATTGCCGCTGAGAACGATATTGGCTTCATAAGTATCGTGATTGTGCCCGGAAAAAGAATAGGCCGTATCTAAACTGAACCATCTGAAAAAAGTGATTTCCTTTAATCTCATACCGCCGTCTCCAAAAAAGGACTAACTCCCGAAATTAATGTTTTAATATCCAACCGTATTATAACTCGGGCAAGGCTTTTCGTCAATAAATTTTGAGCCGAATTATAAAATTTTTGAGCCATTTTCGTGCTTTTCCCGAGGGTTTTTTTATGTTATAATATAGTAAAGGAAACAGGGTGGTGTTTTTAATGAAAATGAAAAAGCTTTTGTCTGTTTTACTGATTCTTTGTATGGTATTCTCCGCCTTCACGGTGCTGACGCTTGTAGTGCCGATAACCGTTTCGGCGACAGGCACTTCGGCGGAAGATGCCATACTGATTGGAAAAACAGGAAAGAATCAAATCGCCAATATAATGCTTCCAATCGGTGCAAAAGGGAGTGGCGGAGTGACATGGAACGATCAGTACGTTTTCTTTAAACTGACTTTCAAATGCAAAATGCTTTCCGGTACTCAGCCGATCATAGGCGCTTTGCGCACCAACTACGGCAGCGGAGATTCTTCCTATTCGGAACATCGGTGGGCGTATAATAACGCCATCGGTATCGCAGAGGAAAAAATTGACGAAGCGCTGATGTCTTCGTATGATTCTTCAACCGGCA
>JAFZIK010000005.1 GCA_017554405.1 Clostridia bacterium
AGTGTAAAGGAAATCGTAAAAGAATCTAAGATCAAGGACGGTATCGTAGTAGTCTATTCGCATCATACCACCTGTTCGGTTATTACGCAGGAATGCGCTTTCGATATGTCCATGACCGGCCTTGAAACGCTTCAACAGGATTTGATAAATGTTTTTGAAAAATGGATACCGACCTGCAGATACGAGGGCATGTATCTGCATCCCGGCAAAAAAGCGCTCGATTTTGCCGAGAGCGTGGGTGAGGATAATTTCGGCTGTCATAATACAGACGCGCACCTTCGCTCCTCAATAATCGGCAGAAGCGTTACGGTAGTGATCGAGGACGGTATCCCTGATTTAGGCGAATTCGGCAGGGTTCATTTTATCGATTTCGACCAGACGCGCGGCAGAACCCGCACGGTTAAAGTAATGGTGATAGGTGAGTAGTATGGAAAAGGTGAAAATAGGGTTTTTACCTTTATACGTAAAGCTTTATGATGACGGTGCGCCGGGAATGCGCGCCCGTATTGACGCGTTTGCCGAAAAAATTGCCGGGCTACTCGGTAAAAAACCGGGCGTTGAGGTAATTAAAGGCGATATTTGCCGACTGCATAGCGAGTTTGAAAAAGCGGTATTTGGTTTTGAAAAGGCTGGTGCCGACTGTATCGTTACGCTGCACCTTGCGTATTCACCTTCTCTCCAAAGCGAAAAGGTGCTTGCCAATACAAAACTGCCGATAATAATACTTGATACAACGCCGAATTATGAATTCACCGACGATGATGATTTATCCATATCCTATAATCACGGTATACACGGCGTTCAGGATATGTGTAACCTGCTTGTAAGGAATAAAAAGCAGTTCTTTATTGAGGCGGGGCATTATGAAAAAAGCGACGTTATCGACCGCGTTATAAAGCGGGCTTTCGGCGTTAAGATTTCAAACAACTTACATAACGCAAAAGTCGGCAGAATTGGCGGCGAGTTTGCCGGTATGGGCGACTTTTTAGTAGACGAGGGCGTGTTTGAAAAACTCGGTATTAAAACTACCGAGATGTCAAGTGATACGGCAAAAGAGTATATGTGTAAAGTATCCGAAGCGGAAATTGATGCTCAAATCAGTTCGGACAAAGAGAAATATGCCGTAGACCCGGATATTGACAAACAGGTTTTAAGAAACGGTATAAAGGGCGACCTTGCCGTGCGGCACTGGATAGAGGATAACTCTCTTACTGCTTTTACCGCCAATTTTTTAGGTATCAAAAAGGACTTCGGGCTTGCGGGTATGCCTTTTAGTGAAGCTAACAGGGCTATGGAGCGCGGTATCGGTTACGCCGGAGAGGGCGATATTCTGACCGCTGCACTCGTGGGGGCTCTTATGGGTGTAAGCTGCGAAGTATCTTTTATCGAAATGTTCTGCCCGGATTGGAAAAACGACCTTATTTTCATTAGCCATATGGGTGAAATGAACACAGCGCTTGCTGCGGCGAAACCTAAATATATGATAAAGCCGATGAAGTATTCGGATATTGATACCACTTGGCTTTGCGGCACGTATAAATCAGGCACGACAACGCTTATCGATTTAGCGCCCTTAGGCGGCGATAGGTTCAGAGTTATTGCGTCAAAGGTGGAAATGCGGGAAATGGATTGCGAAAAATACCGCAAAAACTCCACCTGCGGTTGGTTTGCGCCCGAAAAGAGCATCGGAACGTTTCTTGAGGATTACAGTAAACTCGGCGGCACCCACCATTTAGCGATCGTTTACGGTGACATGAGAAAAACGGCGGAGACCTTTGCCGCCGTTCGCGGATTTGAATACAACGAGATCTGATCAAAACAAAAACAGTGTGACTATTCACGCTGTTTTCGCATAGGAGGGCTATTATGGTAAAGTTATCCGAATATGATAAAAAGGTTTATGAAACCGAACTTAAAGGCTTTTTGCCCTATGAGTTTATCGATTGTCATACTCATGTCTGGAAAAAAGACTTCCCGCGTGAGGGCTCCTCAAACGGCGGGTCTACCTGGACCAGAAAGGTGGTGGAATACCTGGAGGCGGAAGAACTGCTCGATAGCTACAAGGTCCTGTTTCCTGAAAACAAGGTCACTCCGCTCGTTTTCGGCAGTTGTTCAAGGCATATTCCCACCTGCAACGAGTATGTTAAGGATAAATCAAAAGAACTCGGCTTTCCGGCGCTTTTCAGAACAAGTTACGATATGGACCCCGATTATCTTGAAACAGAGGTGAAAAAAGGCGGTTTTTTAGGTCTTAAGCCCTATCTTTCAAACTGCCCGCCGTATATACCCGCCTCGGAAATCAGGATATTTGATTTTCTGCCGCATGAACATTTGCGCGTTGCCGATAAAAACGGATGGATAGTAATGCTCCATATCCCGCGCTCAAAGCGCCTTCGTGACGCCGTCAATATAGCGCAGATAATGGAAATTGAGGAAAAGTATAAAAATCTTAAACTCATAGTGGCGCATATCGGCAGGGCATATGCAAAGGAGGATATCGGCGATGCCTTTGATATCCTTAAAAACACCAAGAACCTTGTCTTTGATTTTACCGCCAACGTTTGCGACGATGCTATTAAAGCATGTATAGAAGCGGTGGGCACAAAGCGGCTTCTTTTCGGATCGGATCTTCCTATCGCGTTTATGAAAATGTATCGCGTTGTTGAAAACGGCGAATATTTTAACGTTGTTCCGCGAGGGCTTTACGGCGACGTTACCGGCGAGCCGCATATGCGTGAGACTGACAGCTCGGATGTAACCTTTATGATTTACGAGCAAATATTAGCGCTTAAGCGTGTAGCCGCGGATATGAATCTTGGTGACAAAGACATAGAAGACATAATGTTTAATAACAGTAAAAGAATTATCGAGAGCGTGAAACAGGGAAGATGAATTTACTTATAGGTCTTGATATCGGAACTACCGCTATCAAGGGCGTTTTGATGTCGGAAAACGGGGAAGTATTAAAAACCGTTTCCGGCGGCTACGATTATTACCAAAAAGAAAATAAAAAGCTTCTAAAACCCTCTGATTTTATCAAGGTTTGCTTTTCGGTTATTAAATCACTGGCTGACAGCAAAGATAAGGACGACAAAGTTTTGGCAATTTGTTCCTGCTGTGCAAGCGGCAACCTTATTTTGCTTGATAAAGGCGACAACCCCGTAACGCCGATTGTCGGCTGGCAAACGGCCGTGAGCGAAGAAGATAAAAACGCTTTTTTTACAAGGGAAGAGCAAAGCGCCTTTTATAAAACTGTCGGCTGGCCTATGGGCAGTCACTTTCCGGCGCTTTACCTTGCCGCCATAAATCTTCACGAGCCTGAACTGATCAAGCGCGCAAAAACGGTCGCTATGAGCGCGGAATACTTAAACTATTGCCTCACTGGCAAATGGGGCATATCGGTTTCTATGGGGACGCCATCGTTTCTTATCGACCAGGAAAAGGGCGAGTATAACCGCCCTTTGCTCAGCAAACTCGGCATAGCGGATAAGGTTTTGCCGCCCATATATGATAAAGGAACGGTTTTAGGCGCCGTTCTGCCCGGAATTGCGGATAAACTCGCTCTTTCTCCTGATACCAGGGTGGTCCTCGGCAGCTTCGATCACCCTTCCGGTGCCACCGGTGCGGGTGTGTTCAGTGAAGGTGAAATGCTCCTTTCCTGCGGGACTTCTTGGGTAGAATTTTTCCCTGTCGGCTCGCGGGAATTCGCGATCTCCACAAAGGGACTCGTAGATAGATTTATGATAAACGGCACACCCTACTGCGTTATGAAATCCATAACGAGTATAAGCGAGAAAATCGACCGACTGCGCGAGCATTATTTAGGGAAAATACCGCATAAGGAGTTTGATGAACTCGCGGCGAAAGCGCCGTTCGGTTCAAACGGGTTGCGTTTCGATTTTACCGATAACGATTACAGCATAGTCAAAAACCATACCGGGAGCGATATAGCAAGGGCGATCATCGAGAGCGCGGCATATATACTAAAATCAAATCTTGAATCGCTCGAAAGCAGTGGCCTTAAAGCGGAAAAAATTACAATGATAGGCGGCATCAGCAATTCTCCGGTTTGCGTAAAGATTGTTTCCGAGGTTTTAGGTAAGCCTGTAAAGGTAGTGAACGGACAAGCGGCAGGGGCTATAGGTGCGGCTCTGCTTGCGGGTGTCGGTATCGGTATATACGAAGATGAAAAATCGGCTTTTATAAGGCATTCGTTGTATTCGCCGGATAATAATTGATATATTCAGATATCATCGATGATTGGAGAGCAAAAATATAATGAACAAATGTATGAATAATAAAATAGATGATTATGCCAAACAAGCACTTGAATTATATAATACGACCACTGTAAACCGTGGCGAAACAGCCGGTAGACCGTTTTGGAACATTAATTCTTCACAGTTTATTTTTGCTCCTGCGTTTGGGTTTCCGAGAATACCGGCTGCCAAAAAATATTTATTTATTGCAACCGATAAAAACAAAGTTGAACATAGATTTACCGACAAATGTCCGACGGCGGATCTGACACCGGTTTGGTGTGAGATACCTACAGGACTGGTTGAACTCAAAGTTTACGGTATTGACGGTGATGAAAATATTGTTTCACCTTGCGGTGTCAGAGCATTTTTTAAGGCTGACGGATTCCCGGGGCATGCTGCAGTTCCCGAAAAGGAAAAAAGTTATAAAGAATGTTCGATGGCGGCACTTAAATTTGTGATAGATAATCCCTCTTACAGATATTGGATCGAAAAGGGAATCCCGGACCCTGAATACTATCACAACGTTTACCCGTCAAAGATG
>JAFZIK010000069.1 GCA_017554405.1 Clostridia bacterium
AAGCGCAGGGCATTAACGATATACTTTACGTTACCGATTCGTTTATCCTGCCTTACGGCTACAACGATCCCGAAAAAACCCACAACAAGACCGTTCCGGATCCGGTGAAGGATAACGCGAACTATCTCGCGTGGCTTAAGGTTAACGCGGCGGCATTTGCCGCTCTTGCGGCGGAAGTCCCCGAGATCAAGTTCTTCGAGCCGTTCAACGAGATAAACGTTACGGGTTCAAGACTTGAAACCTACGGTATCGGCTGGAACGCCACCGAAGAACAACAGGCGGCGCACAGGTTTACCGTAGCGGAAAAAGCCGGTATAATGGCTGACCTTTGCTGGTATGTGTCAAAGGCGGTCAAGTCGGTCGATCCCGCCAATCAGGTAACAACGCCTTCGATCAGCCTTTCAAATAACGCGGTAGTTGAAAAAGAATTCCTTGACGCTTTCTATAAGGCGATCGAGTCGGGCAACTATCCCACCGGTCAGGCGCTCGGCGATAAGAGAATAGACAATTACTTTACGGTGATCAATATTCATCTTTATCCGGATTATACCGATAAGAGCGCGCAGATGGCGACCAACGTTAATAATTTCGCGGCGAACATAAATTCCGAATACGCCGTGATCAAAGCCCATAACGACGGCGGCAGCCGCGTATGGCTCACCGAAACGGGCGTTTCGGCAAACGAACTGCTCTCTTTCCGCAAAGAAAACGCGGCGGGGGAGATACTCGGTGCGGCGCTCAGTAAGATCGATAACGACCTTACCTATATAGATACCGTAATAACCTATAAAATAGCGGACATCTCGACCGACGCTGGCGCAAGCCAGGCGGAAACGTATTACGGACTGTTCTATTCGGGCGACGATATGGATAACGATCCGTATGCCGCAAAACCCACGGCTAAGGCGGTTTACAGCTTCACTCATAACGGCTCGACCGATTATAGTGAGCTTGACGCACTCGCCGCAAAATACCAATGATAAATTAAACGCAAAAGCCATTTGGGGCATTTTGCCCCAAATGGCGCCCCGCCCGTTATTATTCTTATAATGATAACGGAATAGCGGTAAATCATATTGCCGTTATTCCGATGCCATTATGAAAAAATATCAAAGCTTTTATATGCGAATTTCAGAAAAGGGAGAATCCTATGCTTATGTATAAAGGGAAAAGATCGAAAGCGTATATTGGTTTTTTATTGATAGCCGTTCTTGTTATCGGCAGTATTTTTATACCGCTGGGAGCTTCCGCGGGTAATGAGGGAGGCGACGCGGTCGCGGTCGCGCGCGGCAAATATTACGATTTGCCCGAAAAGGTCGAAAACTACGTTACGTCCGGTAAAACGATCGAATTCGACCTCAGTATTCTGATCACGGACAGCGACGTTTGTAAATTAGGACTGTATGACGGCGGCACGTTTGTTTCTTCCGAGTTCTTTTTGCGCGACGGCGCCGACGGGCTCAGTCTGATAGTTGCGCCCACAAACGACGGTTGGTATCACTATACGATCTCCCTTGCAAGCGTTCCCCATTCATCCGAACAGGAGAACTGCGCGGTAACGAGAATACGCGCAAGAAGCACCTTCCCGGACGGCACGTATATAAGGAACATAAGCGTGGGTATCGACGTTCGCGCGCTCCCCGAGGCGTTTACCGAGGACTATGATACCGTTACCCTCGCCGATTTAGGCATCGCGGGAACCGATTATAAAACCGCGGTTTCAAGCGGCACCTATACCTATAAAGGCAAATCCGAAACAAAATCGGTTATAGTAAAATTCGGTTGGGAAGCCAAGATCACATCCGATATAGACTGGAAGCTCGCCCTTGATACCTATTGGAACGCCAACTGCATGGTATGGTTCAGACCGGACGCGATCTATTTCTGCCCGGGCGACGGCCAGAACAGGGAATTATACGCTAAATTAGATCCCGTAACGAGCGGCAGGCACGAGGTGGAATTCGGCAGGTTGCGCGTTGTTGCCGGTCCCGATTACGGCAAGGATTACGTATTCTTTAAAATAGACGGTGAGATAAAGGTGGCGAAATACTCGGATTATTATCAGACCGAGGGCGGTTATATCGCATACAACGGAAAAACCACCGTGCCCTCCTATACCGTTTGCTTTGTAAACGACGGCGTGCTCTCGCAGGGCTTTTCCGGCTTTGCGGAACCCGATAAGTATGTTGCCGACATCGATTACGTTAATATCGGCGATATCGTTCCCGGCGGCGTTGTCCGCGATACCATACACGATCAGTATCTCGGATACACCTATCCCTTTGAACCGAAATCCGAGACCCATTCCACCGTTGTTAGATTCGTTCTTAAAACGGGCAAGTATGCCGAAGGTAATCTTGACGGCTCTGTAATGGTCGTTGATATCGGCGGCAACTGCGGCTTCTGCCGTTCCTATATCTCTTCGGGTAACAAGAAGAGCATTATGTTCGGCTGGGAGATCGAGGGCTGCAGCAGCGGCACCAAGAGCTATAAATTTGAAGAAAACACCTGGTATGCCTTTGAGCAGGGAAGACTTCGCGTCACCTCGGGCGCACACGCGGGCAAGGATTACGTTTATATCAAGATAGACGGCCAGCTCGTAAGTTCTTTCTACGGCGAGCCCGATTCAAGACCCTTCCTCGGCGATCAGATATACGTTGAGGCGACCCAGAACTTCGAGATCGTGGGCTATAACGAGGCACGCGCAAGATACTACGTTGATGATGAACTGTATCTTGACCGGCTCTCTCAAAAGGGCTTTACCGCCAAAAAACCCTCCGATCCCAAGAAGGAAGGCAGTTACTTCCTCGGCTGGTATACCGCTAAAACGGGCGGCACACTCTTTGACTTTGCCAACACCAAGCTTACGGGCGATATCAACCTTTACGCCCGGTTTACCACCGATACGGTAACGGTGAAATTCGATCCGGCAAACGGCAGTGCGGCTTATAACGTAACGGCGGGCAAAAACTGCCTTGTTCCCGAACAGAATGCCCCCGCTTACACGGGCGGTCAATACGAATACGTTTTCGCCGGCTGGAAGAACGAGACTACCGGTAAGATATTCGATTTTGCAAACGATAGGTTAAGCGAAAACACCACCCTTACCGCGCAGTATACGGAAAAAGAATACTTTGTAAGCTACTATGCAAACGGCAAGCTTGTAGCCAAGGTCCCGTTTGTTATGAGCGATCCTACGGTCGCCGGCAAGGAACCCGCGGTCCCGGGCGTTCGTAACGCTACCGGCGTTTGGGAGAGCCACGCGGTAAGCGGCTTAAAGGGCAATATGACCGTTAACGCCGATTATACCGTTACGGCGCCTTCTTCGGCGTCGGGAATAACCCTTCAGACCTATTCGGGCGGCAAGATATATCTCAATTCGGATATCATCCACGATTTTCTTTCCACCGATACGGCAAAGCAATCGGATTACGTGCGCGAGTTCTGCGCTTCGCCCCACGAGTATCAGGATTACCAGAACGCCGAATTCAAGTGGAGCGGCGGCGGTAAAAACAGCAGATATACCGCCTATTTCGCGGATAACAGTAACTTCGATAACGCATATATCTTTGTTACCGAGAACGCCTCGCTTATACACGAAGCCGGCGTATTCATCCCCGGCAAGACATATTACTGGTTTGTTTGCGGCAACGATACCGGCGAATGCAGTGCGGTGGACAGCTTTACGGTAGTAAATACGCCAATCCGCTATATCTCCGCCGGAAACGTGATCAATATGCGCGATCTGGGCGGTCAGGTAAACGCTGACGGCGATAAGGTAAAATACGAACTCGTTTACCGCGGCGCCGCGCTTGACGAATATACCTCCCACGTTGACGACGTTGCGCGCGAAGTATTCGATTATCTCGGTATGAATTCCGAGATCGAACTGAGAGGCGGTATGAACCACAGCTTTACCGGTTGGGACGAGAACAATCCGAACGTCCATTACATAACGGGCGCGATGTATCAGGAGATACTTTCACTTAGTAATGAGCAGAAAGAACAATACAAATCCACCTTTGAGGCAATGGCGGATATAAACAATTATCCGTTCTATTTCCATTGCTCCGCCGGCGCTGACAGAACGGGAACCTTCGCCTACTTACTTTACGGTCTTTTAGGCGTATCTTACGATGATATACGCCCCGAATATGAGCTTACCTCGTTCAGCGCAATAGGCGTGCGCCCTGCCGACGATTATCATCAGGGATTCGCGCTTGATACTACCAACGAGCTTATGATAGAACAGTATGGCGGCGGCACGGGCAACCTGCAAACCGCCATAGAGAACTTCCTTAAATCCTATATAGGTTTAAGCGGCGAGACCCTTGAGGCAATAAAGAATATAATGCTCGATAAGGGCGCCGAGCCGAACGAAAAACCGTATATACTCACGGTGGACGTATTAGGTGAAAAGTATACCTATCAGGCGTATGAGGGCATTTACTTCATGCCCGATGCTCCGCAGGCGATAGGCAAACTTTTTAAGGGCTTCTATAACGGCAAGACAAAGTATACAGGATATGCAAAGAGCGACCTTAATTTAGTGGCCGAATTTGAGGATATCCAGTATGAGCCGTTTGATACCTTGTCCCTTAGGGATTTAGGCGTTAAGGAAAACAAGATAATCAACCAGACCAATACGGTATACACCTATGAGAAGACCGCGAAAAGCGGCGGCAGAGTGCTGCAGTTCATTATGGAGCCGATAGGCGATATGAACGGCGGCGACGGCCCGCAGATCTCGTTTACCAACAACTGGGATATAAACAGCTATGCCCGCGTATGGTTCCAGACCAACGATATGTCCTACGCCTATTATAACGGCGTTCTCGGCTCCGGGCCGGACGTTTCAAAAATGCTCTCGCTCGAAGCAGGCAAGCAATATAAGATCGTGTTTGCCGTGCGCGTTATGAAGAATAAGGGCTATGAGGGCAAAAAGGTGTTTGAGGTCACGGTGGACGGCAAACTGCTCGTTCAGTATATCGGCTGTAAAGCGGACCTTAGCGATAACCTCTTATACTTCCACGGCGGCACCGGCGCGGTCTACCTTATAAACGATCCGGTATATAAAACGGTCCGCCTTTATAACGGCAATACCCTTATAGGCACTTATAAAGCCGAACGCAGCGGTCTTCTGCCGAAGGTGGAGGAACCCGCTCCTCAGAATGGCGTTCCGTTTGCCGGCTGGTATACCGAAAAAACCGGCGGCGAGCTTTGGGATGAAAATGCCGACGTTGTTATAGACGATATGGACCTTTACGCGCGCTTTGCCAACGTTCGGGTGATAACCGCCAAGGTGGGCGACCAAACCCTTACCTACCGCGTTGAGGTGGGCAAAACGCTTGAAAGTCTGCCCAGACCCAAACTTGCAGGAAACGTTTTCACCGGCTGGACGGTAAACGGCAAGCCCTTTACCGGCACGGTCTCCTCCAAAATGACCGTTACCGCCGCCTTTGAACCCTACAGCTTTGACGATTACGATGAACTGAGTTTGCGCGATCTCGGAATATCCGGCGATCTTGACTTTGCCGTTTTCGGCGAAAGGAACAACGCGCCTTATACCTATTACAAGGCGGCAAAGACCGGCGGCAGGGTGTTTAAGGCGATCTATATCCCGACCAAGAATATGATGAACGGTCCGCAGGTAAGCTTCTCTCAAAACTGGAGCGAGAACTACTATTCAAAGCTTTACTTTACCAAATACGATATGCTTTACGTTTATTCAAGCGGTGTTGACGGCGGTCTGCCGACCTTAAAGCTCGATACCGAACTTGCGGGCGGAAAGGAATATTACTTTGAAATAGGCGTCCGTGTGCTCAACAACAAGGGCTATAAGGGCGTTAAGGTGCTTACGGTCTACCTGAACGGCGAGCTGATTTTCGAGGAATTCGATAACGGCACCAACCTTGATACCGACGTTGTATTCTTCCAGGGACTGCCGCAAACCGGTATTTTCCGCAACGTGGATATCTATAAAACGGTATCGTTCTACGATGGCGAAAAGCTTTTATCAACAAAACAGGTTTTGCGCGGCAAGACCGTAAACTCTATCGGCAAGCTCGCCGATAAGGGTGAACGCCTCTTCGGCGGCTGGGCTACCGAGTTCGGCGTTGAGTGGGATTTTGACGTTGACTGCGTTTATCTCGATACCGTTCTTAAGGCAAAATTCCAGAAGCGCACCTATCCTGTTCTGCTTACGGTGGACGGCATACTCTATAAGCGGCTCAATATCGCCGCGGGCGAGAGCGCCGATATATTCGATATCCCGATAAAGGACGGTTACGAGTTCGATAAGTGGCTAAGTGAGGACGGCGGCGAGTATGATATTAAGGCGCCCGTAAACGCCCCGCTTACACTTGCGGCGAGCTTTAAACCGGTAAGCGCAACACAGCTTAGCGGCAACTCGGTTTCAGCCGAAGATAAGAATCAGGAGCAAACCGACTTTAATTACATACTTTTCGGTATCATAGGCATTGTGTTTATTGCCGCCGAAACCGGAGTAATAATCTATAAAAAGCGTTCAAAAAAATAAAAGCACGAGGTGGTCAGCCGTTTTCTGTTTCAGAATCGGCTGACCTTTTTGAGTAATTTTAAAAAAATCTTTATTTTAGCGCAGAAATGCGTTAGAATAGTTCCGGGCAGGGGAAAACAGATATGATTTTAGGATTTGATATCGGCGGAACAAAATGCGCCGTTATAACTGCAAACGCGAGCGAAAACAGCATAGAGATAACGGCAAAGGAAGCCATACCGACCGATTTAAAAATTAAACCGGAAGAAATGATAGACCGCCTTATCGTTTTAGCGGATAAAATATGCGGCGGCAAAGCCCCGGAAAGAATAGGCATATCCTGCGGCGGTCCGCTCGATTCTAAAAAAGGCATAATTTTAGGCCCGCCCAATCTGCCGGGCTGGGACTTTGTGCCGATAGCAGACCTTGTAAAGGATCATTACGGGGCGCCTGTCAATCTTCAAAACGATGCTAACGCCTGCGCCGTCGCCGAATGGAAATTCGGCGCGGGAAAGGGCTTTGATAACGTTATTTTCTTAACCTTCGGAACAGGTATGGGCGCGGGACTTATACTCGGCGGAAAGCTTTACAGCGGAACAAACGATAACGCCGGTGAGGTGGGCCATATAAGGCTTAAAAACACAGGCCCCGTGGGTTACGGAAAACCCGGCTCGTTCGAGGGCTTTTGCAGCGGCGGAGGGATCGCACGGTTAGGATATACGCTTGCCCTTAAAAAATACCGGCAGGGCAAATGCCCCGCCTACTATAAGCCCGGTATGAAACGCGGTGATATAACGGCAAAGAGCATTGCAGACGCCGCGTATCAGGGCGATGAAACCGCGCTGGAGGTTTATAAGATAAGCGGCGAAAACTTAGGTCGCGGACTCGCGCTCTTAATTGATATTCTGAATCCTCAGCGTATAATAATAGGCAGTATATTTGTGAGAGCCAAAGATATTTTATGGCAGACCGCAAAAGAAGTGATTGAAAAAGAAGCGTTAGGGTGCAGCGCGAACTGTTGCAAAGTGGTACCCGCCAAACTCGGTGAGCAAATAGGCGATTACGCCGCTATTGCCACCGCGCTGTTATGAGGTGAAAAAATGAGTATTTATGAGCGTTATGAAATCTTAAGTCCGGTAAAACAGGATATTGAAAATGCAAAGGATGCAATAATCGGATCATTTAAGTCGGGCGGTAAACTGTTGCTTTGCGGTAACGGCGGCTCCGCCGCGGATTGCGAGCACATCGTAGGGGAACTTATGAAGGGCTTTTTAAGCAAGCGGCGTTTATCCGAAGAACTGAAGCAGTCAATGATAAAAAACGCCGGCTATATAAACAAAG
>JAFZIK010000006.1 GCA_017554405.1 Clostridia bacterium
CGGCGTTTTTTAAGTTTGGCGAGCAAACCGTCAAACTTTTGCTTTTCCCAGATATTATCGGTATATTTAGGTTCACAGATTATACAAACCATAAAGCACCTCCTGTTGGATCATAGAACACTGTTTTTGCTCTTTTAAAATGGATACTATCCGCCTATACATTATACATTAAACGGTAAAAGATTTGTAAAGCCAAGTATTTCCATACCTCTATTCATTGCCTTCGCAGAGTATTTTGATTTTTGAATCCTTGCTTAAAGAAAACGCTTTTACGCCTTTTTTTGATACTTCAATATGTATATTCTCGCCTCTGCAAGTAAGGTTAAGCTTCACGCTTTCCCATTTTTCTGGTAGCTTCGGGTCGATTTTCAGAACGCCGTTCTCAAAGGATATGCCGCAGAAGCCGAACACTAAAGACATCCATGTGCCGCCGAAATTTGCAAAATGTATACCGCTTACCGCGTTCAGTTTCATATCGTTTATATCGAGGTAGGCGCACTGCTTAAAGTAGGCATATGCTTCTTCGGTTTTTAGAATGCGGGACGCCAGCCAAGCATGCGGCGCATAGCTGAGCGAGCTGTCGTGAACCGTTCGCGGCTCGTAGTATTCGTATGCCGCTTTTTTCTCCTCATCCGAGAAAAGGTCAGGCAGTAAGCACATAAGCAAAACGGTATCTGCCTGCTTGGTTATCTGATAGAAGTAAAGAAAATCATACGGCGTGCCCGATTCAAGTATCCTTTTTGCAGTGGGCTTATACTTTTTAATATCAAAAGGATAACGGTTGAAGTAGGTGGGATACTCCGCCACGAGATGCTTTTTCTCATCGTAGCCCACATACAGATTATCGGCGATATCCTTCCATTTTTTTATTTCGCTTCTACAAAAGCCGATCCTTTCCGCCAGCTTTTTATATTCCTGCGGATGATCTGATTCAAGCATATCCGCAACGGCGACGGCATAAAGGAGATTTTGAGCCGCCATATAATTGGTAAAGGCGTTATCGTCAACGATCGGGCTGTATTCATTAGGTCCGCGAACGGTCATTATATGATAGTAGCCGTCAAAATCACTGTGAATACTTCTCTTTTCCCAAAAGCGCGCAATTTCAATAAGCATTTCCGCGCCCATACTAACGAGGAATTCATCATCGCCGCTTGCGTTTACGTAATTTTTAATTGCATATGCGATATCCGCCATAAGGTGGACCGAGAAGAATCCCGCCGAACTTTCGGTTTGTTCTATTCCTTTTTCGCTCACCTGCCAGGGATACTGCGCACCCGCTTCCATACGCAATTCTCTTGCATACCGTCTCGCCTGTTCGAGTGTGTTATAGCGGAATGTAAGCAGCCGCCTTGCCGCGGCGGGATCTGAATAGATAAAGAATGGCAACTGGAATATCTCGGTATCCCAGAAAACGCAGCCCTCATACATTTCGCCGGTAAGCCCTCTGGCGCCGATACTTACCTTATCGGTATGAACGGGGCAGGCGCACATAAGTTCAAACAGATTGTAGCGAACGGCGGTATCGTCATCGGTATCGGTCTTGATCTCAACGTTTGCGGCATTCCAGCGTTTTTCCCACTCGGCGCAGGAATCGTTAAAAACAGCATCGTAATCGATATCCGTCCGAAGGAAAGCGGCTGTTTCTTCTTTGGCGTCCGGTTCATACTTGCTTGTATAAACGGCTGCCACCTTCTTTATAACCAGCTCGTCATCACGGGCGAGCACAATGCCGTAACGCATACCCGTCGCCCTACTGTCGGCATATGCGACGCCGCCGACCGGTTTTCCGTTTATAAACGCCATGACCTTTTGCGCGGCGTAAAGGCGCGTGCAGTCCTCATCATCCAAAACCGTTTCAACCGAGTTGGCGCCAATTTTTCTTTCGGTAATATGGTCCCTACCGGGCTGTATGGGCAGCGGCTCACAGCTTACCTTGTTGAGGTTTACAACGTCGGTATCGATCAGCGCATACAGATCGATTTTATTGTTATCGGTCAGCGATTTAACAACTATCTTCTGCCCTACCCTGTGAACGTCCGCCATATCGGCAAAACGGGAAAACTCGAGCGCAACCGAATTATTCCAGATATACCTGCGCGAATACACGGCGTTTTTCATATCAAGCGTTCTTGAAAAATCCGATACCTCGGTGCCGTTTATACCGTTGCCGTTTACCGAAAGACGGACCCGGAATATATTTGCGATATTGCAGAGTTCCCTGCTTTTTCCGGTATAAGACTTATGAAAACCCTTGCCGACTATGCCCGCAACGTATATGCCGCCGTTGCCGACCGCCGCCTCGCCGTTTTCTTCAAAGAATCCCCTTATACCGAAATACCCGTTTCCTACCGTAAAGAGGGCGTCCTTACTCTGCCTGTTTCCGTTTTCAAATTCATCTGAAATGATTTTCCACCCTGTGTATTTCATGCCGTTTCTCCACCAAAATTCTTTTTATGAATTATCCGTTATTTCTTTTAAACGCTAATAGAGCAAATCGCCTAAACAGGCAACTCTTTTTTCATAGCCGTAAAGCACACCGTCCTTATCGACCGCCACGGTATGGAAGCCGCCTTTGAGCGCGGCGTCGATACCCGCCTGGGAATCCTCAAAAACGCAGCATTCATCAGGCTTTAGTTTTAATGCCTCTGCCGCCTTTAAAAAAACCTCCGGATCGGGTTTTGCCTTTTGGACTGAATTGCCGTCCACCACCGCGTCAAACAAATCGGCTATCTTTAGTTTTTCAAGGATAAGCGGCGAATTCTTGCTTGCCGAGCCGAGAGCAATCTTAACGCCTTCACCTTTAAGCTTATGTAAATAATCCTTTGCGCCCGGAAGCATTTCATCCTCATCAAGGTCAGCGAGCATTTGGACGTATCTTTGATTCTTTTTTTCGGCTATATTTGCCTTTTCGTTATCGCTTAAGCCTTTTATACCGCCCACCTCAAGCAGTATTTCAAGCGAGGCCATACGGCTTACGCCCTTGAGCCGCTCGTTATCCGACTTATGAAAATCGAATCCGAGTTCTTTTGCTATTTCTCTCCATGCTAAATAGTGGTATTTTGCGGTATCTACGATAACGCCGTCCAAATCAAATATTGCGCCCTTCATAAACTCTCCTCTAAACCGAAAGACTACATAAATATCTAAGTTAATTATATAAAAAACTATATAAGTCTTCA
>JAFZIK010000070.1 GCA_017554405.1 Clostridia bacterium
ATAGAAATGCTCTTTTTCTATGATCAGAACGAAAAACTGACCGGCGTTATGGCAAACGTTGCCTGCCCCGCGCAGGTGCTTGAACACAGGATGTTTATATCCTCTGATTACTGGGGCAAGGTAAAGGCGCTTCTGCGCGAAAAATACGGAGAGGATCTTTTCGTATTAGGGCTTTGCTCGGCGGCGGGCGATCAGTGCCCGAGGGACCTTGTGCGCTGGGTGAACCCCGAGGAGCCTATCGACGACCCGAACATCGAGCGCCCCGATTATATCGAGCGTAACGCCGACCCCTCGATGTTTGATATCAAGGGCAGCTGGCTTGTTGGCAGGCGCATAGTAAACGAGATAGAAATGGCGCTCGAAGAAGTAACCGAAAAGTATGACGAGGCGATACTGAGGCACGAAAAATTAACGCTCGATCTTCCGCTCAGGCGGGTCACCGATAAGGAATACGCCGAGGCGATAGAGGCTATGGAGCGGTATGCCGCAAGGGTAGTAGGTCACGTGAACTTTGAGGATAACGCTAAAATGTATATTCATACCGGCACCATAATCCGCTACAGGCAGCAGCACACCCAGAATATAGAACCGGTAGAGGTGCATATAGCGCGGTTTGGCGATATTGCCATAGCCACAAATCCGTTTGAGTTATTCCTCGATTACGGCAACAGGATCAGGGCGAGAAGCCGCGCAAGGCAGACCTTCCTTATTCAGCTTGCCTGCGGCGCCGAGGGTTATCTGCCTACCGAAAAAGCTGAAAAGGGCAGTCATTACAGCGCCTATGTTTCAAGCGGAACGGTAGGCCACGAAGGCGGAGATTTGCTTGTAAGAGAAACGGTTGAAAGAATAAACTCGTTTTTTTAGATGAATTAAGGTTTTGCTTTATGAATCACATGTGTTTTGTAGATAAAAAGCGGAGTAAGCAGTTTTTCTGGCTTATCTGGGTTATATACGCCATTGTATATATGACAAAGAGTTGCTTTACCGCTGCGATGGCTTCAATCGTTTTTGAAGGCGTTATGACCAAATCTCAAACAGGACTTATCATCGCGGTTTTTTATATTGTATATACACCTCTTCAAATAGTCGGAGGAATTGCGGCGGACAGGAACGACCCCGAAGCACTAATTAAAATAGGACTTATCGGTGGCGGCATGGCAAATCTCATATTATTCTTTAATCAGAACTATTATTTGGTGCTTGTTGTATGGACGCTTAATGCCGTAGTCCAATTTTCTATATGGCCGTCGGTTTTCAAAATAATATCATCTCAACTTGAGCCGCACGAGCGAAGAAATGCTACATACTACATTTCGTTCAATACGGCGGCAGGCGTTATTTTGGCTTACCTTGTGGCGGCTTTATTGCCTAAATGGCACTATAATTTTGCGGTTTCCGCCATAGCATTGTTTTTGTCGGCACTTGTGCTTCATATTGCCACAAAAAGAATTAAGAGTTATATGGTTCCTGACCGTATGGTTAAATCCGGAAATACTGAAGAGAAAGTGCTGTTAAACGTTTCGACGGGTAAACTCTTTCTTGAAAGCGGTTTATATATACTTTTGACAGTGGTCTTTTTAAGAGTTATTGTCCTCAGTTGCGTTAAGACACTCTCCGCTACAATGCTTATGGAGAGTTATGAGAAGGTATCGCCATCTATTGGGAATTTTATAAATGTTGCGATTGTCAGCGTCGGTGTAATTGCTACAGTGTTTGTTAAAAACGTGCTTTATCCTAAACGTATTAAAAGTGCGCCGACAGGCGTTGCCGTTATGGTTGCGATAACATTGCTATTTTCAATTCCGCTGATATTTATAGGCAAGGTAAGCCTTGCCGTAACGATATTATCTCTGTGCATTATGATGGGAACGCTTACCGCGGCGCAGTTATTCACTAATTATTGCAGTCTCCGCTTTGAAAAATTCGGAAAAAGCGGAATGGTATCGGGCATTACAAACGCCGTATCGTCATTTGCGATTGTAATAAACAGTTATGGTGTAACAAAGACCGCAGAGCATTTCAGTTGGCAAACGGTTGCAGAAATATTTGTTATTATGTTGGCAATATCATTGTTGCTATCGTTAGCTGCGTTGCCTTTCTGGAAAAGGTTTAAGCAAAAATATCACGCAAATCAGGCGCAAATAACAAGTCCGGTAAATTGACAGATTTGGAGCAACGGTTATGGCAGAAATATTAGAGGTAATAATGATAGTAAGCTTCGGCGCTTCCTGGCCCATGAACGTAATAAAACCATACAGGTCGCGTACTGCAAAGGGCAAGAGCTTGGCGTTTCTGTTACTCATCTTTTTCGGATATATTGCAGGCATAACGTCTAAGCTTATAAATGTATTCCACGTTTTTAATTAAGCTCTGAACGCTGGTTTTTATTTGGGAACGGCAACCGCCGTTCCTTTTCTAATATCTACCGTCTAATATCTGACATCAAATATGGCTAAAAACCCTGCACCATAATCACCGTTTATTAACCTTTATATACGCTCGAAGTTTTGTTATAATTTATTCGGAATATAATTCAGTTTTAGTGATTTTTCACGGAAAGGGCGTTAATTTATGAAAAACCTTAAAAGGGCATTGTCGCTTGTAATTATGATCGCTATGATTGCGGTTATGCTTCCGGCGATACCGGTCCAGGTCTCTGCCGCGCCGGGCGACGTGTTTGCGATTACCAGTTTGCCTGACAGTTGGAGATACTATACGAGTTCTTACGTTACAAGGACCTCGGGCTCAAAATTCACTTTGGGAGCCAGCACCAATAAAGGCAACGGTCTTGATAACTACGGTATTATGGCGGCTAACGGCTTATCTACCGAAGTAGTGACTGCAAGTAAAACTTACAGGATCAAGTTCAGAATCGAAACCTGGTTTGCTCTCACGGCGCTTGAAGTTAATATCGATACCGGCACCGCGCTTTGGAGCAGAACAAACAGCGTTCAGAGATTTACCGATCTTTCCTCGCGTTCATCCAACAGCTCGGGCGGCGGCAGTTCAAAGCTTTATACCGATCTTACCTTTGATGTTACCACCCCTTCTACCATAACGGGGAATCAGCATTTTGTTATCGGTATAATTCCTACGAGCGGCAATGTTGGCAGCACGGCTAATTTGGCTTTTAAGGATATTACTATTACCGAGCTCGGCACCTATAACGTTATAGACACAAACGGCGATCCGCTTACACCGAGCACGATAATCGGTCTGCCGGGCGACAGCGTTTACGACCTTATTGCGGGGACTGCGCTCGCGCCCGATGGGTATTATGTTACCGCTTCACCCGATACGATAGCAAACGATACCACCGATATTACCCTTACCTACGTTGCCAACGTTACCACCAAGGCAACTATTGATTTCGGTTCTTCCTACGGCGGTAATTCCCATACCTGGGCGTATATCCAGAGAAACGGCGCCGCGGAGGAAACGCTCGAAATAACAGGGGAAGAAAACATTCACGCGAAGGTCACCTCAAACAAGAGCCGTGATTTTAACTACCGTGCGGTCCTGCTCGCGAACGACAGGGCGGATGCGGCTGAGGACCTTGTTGCAGGCAGCACCTATCGCCTTACCTTCAAGCTTAAAACCTTCCCGCGCTATACTCCCATTTCCTCGCTTGCCGCCGAGATAAAATTCGGTGATTATCTCTGGACTAATTTTGCAACGGGCGAAGGTTCGGATATCGATATTACGGGCGAACAACTCGAGGCGGCGGTCACCGGTTATACCGGCGCTTCGAGCGGCTCTGTAACCTTTACGGTTTCTCTCTACGTTAAGTTGCCTGAGGCGGCGCAGTGGACCGGTAGCAGAAGGCATATAATGCTTTCGGTCTACGGTGGCGAATACTGGCTTGACGACGTAACTATCCAGACAACGCTTGCGTTCCCCGTAGAGGATGAAAACGGCGACCCGGTAGGCACGGCATACGGTCATATAGGCGATAAGGTTTCAAAGCTTATCCCCGCTTCAATGCAGAGTAACGCCGATTACACTTATTCTGTATCACCCTCTTATATAGCTAATTTTGATGATGTTATCACTCTTACCAAAACCCAGAAGAGCAATATTTTAGAGAAAGTAAATTTCGGCAGTGAAACCTACGGCGGATATACCAATACCGGCAGTAAGTATTATGAAACCGCGTCGGACGCCACAGTTACCCGTAACGACAGCGTTATGCGTTATAACAACTCAAACTCGGGTAATTCCTTCGGCAACAGGTCGGTGGTAATAGCGAACAACCGCACTTCGGCTCTTCTTACCCCGGGTGAAAAATACGCGCTTAAGATAAGAATAGGCACCTGGGACAGTAATTTTAATAACCTTACCGCGCAAATAGGCTTCGGTGATCAGTGCTGGGTCACCGGCGAACTGGTTACCTTCTCAAACGCTCAGATAAGGGATTCCATAACCGGTTACGGCAACAGCCACGTAAGCATGAGCGGCACCGATAAAAAGGACCTTTTCCTGCTTCTTAAATTCACCGTTCCCACCAGCATTGACGGCAATAAGAATCTTGTGCTTTCACTTTACGGTGCAAACAAGGTAAATGTTACCACCTATCTTTATTCCGCTATGATCTATAGCGCGAGCCAGATAACCTTTACGTCATACGACGGCACCATAACCGCCGTAGCAAAAGGCATCGAGGGCGATACGGCGACCGAGGCGTTTGATTCTACCCGCAACATCAAAGTAACGAACTTCAGCGAAACCTTTGACCACAGCACTACCAAGGCTGTAAGCGCCGGTAATTATTCGTATATTGAGCGCGGCGACGTTGACGGAGATCACAGAGTCGCCACCGGTCTTGATTACACAAGACTTATAAAGCACATTATGGGCGAAACAGGTTTTTCGTTTGATGCCTTCGGCGCAAATGCCAACGCGATTACTGAAAGTGACGCAAAAATCGACGTTGCCGATCTGGTTCACCTTAAAAATATGATCTTAAGTCCTGCGGCGGCGAGTGAACCGATAGCCGGTCTTACCAAGAGCGGCTATACCCTCGCGTGGGCTTACGAGTTCAACGATAACACCGTTGACGGCGATTATTTCGATATGCAATACGGCATGAACCGCAAATACGCGGATATCACGGGCGTTGGCAGCGGCGAGAAGAGATACAATTACGTTAAGGACGGCGCTCTCGTGCTCGCTCCAAGCGATAACTACGGCGCGGGCAACGCGCTTGTAAGCGACGCTTACACAACCAAGACCACGATGAAATTCACCTACGGTTATCTTGAGGTTTGCGCAAAAATGGCGTTCAGCCGCGCGGATTTCCCGGCTATATGGCTTAAATCCTACGGTGATCCGTTGTATGAAATAGATCTTGTTGAAACCTTAGGCTCATCAACGAGTGCTACTTGCAATCTTCATTATTGGAAAGACGATCACGATTACAGTGCTGATCTGGTGTCCGGACGCGATAAGACTATATCGGATACTTCCGCATACCATAAATACGGCTTCGAGTGGTATAAGGAAGGCGGAGTATCGTATATTGCCTTCTACGTTGACGGCGAACACGTTAAGACACTCAGCAAAAACAATATCGGTTATAACGCGGATTTCGATCAGGAAATGTATCTGATACTTGAAAATCTCCCGATCACCGGTGCTGTATACGATAATATCCACAGCTGGGCGGGCGCCGCTTTAGAGGCGACCCACGCCGACTATCCGATGGATATGTGCATCGATTACGTCAGGCTTTATCAGACGAGCAACAACTCCGGCAATACGCTTGATACCTTTGATTAATAACTAACGTCTTTATCACCTCATTATGCGGCGCGCGCGGTATTATTCTACCGCGGGCGCCGCGCTGCTATATTACGTATTTGACATAGTGGAAAAAACAGTATATAATAACGTTAGAATAACCGGAGGTATGATTATGTGTAATAAGGCTCAACTTCAAAAGGTTTTATCTGTTACACACAAGCAATTACAGGAAGTATTCGGGAACCGCTTGGAAAACGTTCTGCTTTATGGTTCGTATGCCAGAGGCGATAATGACCGCGAATCCGATATTGATGTAATGGCTCTTGTGAATATGCCCAAAAGCGAACTATATGGTTACAGAAGAAGAATCTCCGATTTTTCAAGCCGCATTGATTTGGAATACAACGTTTTGTTATCTATAAAGCTTCAAGATACCGAAACATTTAAGCGTTTTGGTTCTGTTTTGCCTTTCTATAAAAACGTTATTAAGGAGGGCGTCAGCGTTGTTCAGTGAAGAGCAGATAGAATTGTGCAAATACCGCCTCGATAAGGCAAGAGATTATATAAAAGATGCCGATTCAACTTTGGAACTCGGTATGTATGATACCGCAGCCAATCGGTCGTATTATGCAATATTTCATACGGTAAGAGCACTGCTTGCGCTTGATGGCAAAGATTTTAAAAAGCATTCGGGCGTAATCTCGTTTTTTCAATCCGATTATATAAAAACGGGTGTTTTCAAAAAAGAAATGTCCGATATCATTAAAAGCGCGTTTTCATTGAGGCAAGAAAGTGATTATGAAGATTTTTATGTAATATCGCACGATGAGGTAATAAAGCAGGTCAAAGAAGCAAAAGAATTCTACGATAACGTAAAAGCATATATTGATACAAAAATTAAGTAACTATATCTTAAAAAGGCAGCGCCCGCGGTATTATTCTACTGCGGGCGCCGCGATATATTTGGTTACACCGCAGGTGTTTTGCCTGCAAAAAATTTAGCCTTTTTATTACAGTTATTCGGTGATATAATTAATATATTAAGTTTCAGAGGAGTGCCATATGAAAATAACGGCGGATACCGAAAAAAGAATAGACGCTCTGCTTGCGGAAATGACCCTTGAAGAAAAGGTGGCAATGTGCCACGCCAATTCAAAGTTTTATTCCGCCGGCGCGCCGCGCTTTGGTATTGAGGAGCTCGCTATGATGGACGGGCCTCACGGCGTGCGCTCCGAACCTATGAGGGACGAATGGACCTGCCTTAACAGGGAGGAAGACAAATGCACCTATCTGCCCACCTTAAGCGCTCTTGCGGCAACCTTTGATACCACGCTTGCAAGGCGGTTCGGTGAAACGCTCGGTAGTGAGGCGCGCTTTCGCGGCAAGGATATAATTCTCGGACCCGGTATCAATATAATAAGAACCCCGCTTTGCGGAAGAAATTTTGAATATATGAGCGAAGACCCTTGCCTTATTTGCAAACTTGCGCCCGAGGTGGTAAAGGGTATTGAATCGCAGGACGTTGCTGCCTGCGTTAAGCATTTTGCGCTTAACAATCAGGAACTCGACCGAAGCGGCGTTAACGTAACGGTCAGTGATCGCGCCCTGCACGAAATATACCTTAAGGGCTTTTATGCGGCAATAACAGAGGGCGGCGCTTCATCGGTAATGGGCGCCTATAACCGCTATAAGGGTCAACATCTGTGCCACAACAAGTATCTTGTAAAAGACCTGCTTAAAGGCAAATGGGGATTTAAGGGCGTTTATCTTTCCGACTGGGCGGGTTGCCACGATACCGATGAGGCGATATTTAACGGGCTTGATATTGAAATGGGCACCGATAAGCCCTATAACGAGTATTACCTTGCCGACGCATTCCTTAAAAAGGCAAAAGCCGACCCCGAAGCAAGAAGAATACTCGATGATAAGGTCCGGCGCATTTTGCGGCTTATGTTTTCGGTCAATAAAACTTCGCCGGATAGAAAAAAAGGCGAATTCAATACAAAAGAACACCAGAGCACCGCTTACGATATAGCAAGTGAAGCGATAGTTTTGCTCAAAAACGAAGGCGGGCTTTTGCCGATAAATAAGAAAAAGGGCAAAAAGATACTGGTTATGGGACCGAACGCCATGGCAAAACACGCCGAGGGCGGGAGCAGCAGCGGTATCAGAACGGTTTATGAGATCACCCCATACGAAGGGATAAAAAACCGCTTCGGCGGCGACTTTGAAATAGAATATGAAAGCGGCAATATTGATCTTACACCCTCGCCCATACCAACGCAGCTTCTTAATATAATCGAGCAAAAAGCAGGCGTCAGGGCGTTTAAGCACACGGTGTATAACACGGTGGGCGAAACAACCGAAGAAACCGTTTCATATTCCGCCGATGCGTTATTGCCAAACAGCACTTCCGATGCCTATAAAATAGAATTCAGCATTAAGATCCCCGAAAGCGGCACCTATCTTTTTAAAATAAAATCAAGCGCGGGCGTGGAACTTTATATAGGCGGCACAAAAAGATTAAAGCAAAACACCAATATGTGGAATGCCCGAAGGGGGATTGCCGCCTGCTTTGAATACGCCGCCGATTTTTGCGCGGGCGAGGACATTGATATTGCCCTTTATCTTAAAAGCGAGGTCAAAAACGCGATATTTGAGCTTGGTTGGAACACTCCCGGTGAGATCGCAAACATAAGCGGCGAAGCCGAGCTTGTTAAAAAGGCAAAAGCGGCGGATTATATTATCTATTGCGGAGGTTTGAATCACAGCCTTGATACCGAGGGGGCCGATAAACGGAATATGGAACTGCCCCCCGCGCAGAACATTATGATAGATAAACTTAGCGCGATAAATAAAAACCTCATCGTAACGCTTACCGCCGGTTCGCCGGTTGAAATGCCCTGGATTGATAAGGTAAGAGCGGTCGTATGGTCTTGGTATGCCGGTATGGAGGGCGGCAACGCACTTGCCGATATCCTGCTTGGAAGTGTTATTCCGAGCGGTAAAATGCCCTTTACGTTGCCTGAAAAATACGATGATTGCCCCGCCGCGAGATACGGCGAGTATAGGGCGAAACAGTGCGAATATAAAGAGGATATATTCGTTGGTTATCGCGGGTTTGAAAAGGATAATACAGAGCCTTTGTTTCCTTTTGGTCACGGTTTATCCTACGCGCGGTTCGGATATGAGAACTTAAATATTCAAAGCGCAAAGGACGGGATAACGGTATCGTTTGATATTGTAAACGAAAGCAATATAAAAGCAAAGGAAGCGGCGCAGGTTTATATAGGTCAGGTTTCCCCGCCGGTGCTAAGACCGGCGAAAGAACTGGTCGCCTTTAAAAAGGTTTGTTTAGAGGGCGGCGAGAAAAAAACGGTATCGCTCTTTGTTCCCAAAAAAGATATGTCCTATTACGATGAAAGCATTGCCGACTTTAAGTTTGAATCGGGCGATTATCGGGTTTATGTGGGTTCGTCGGCAAAGGATATTCGGTTAAGTGAAACCGTGTATATTAAATAATTCTTTGAAGGTGTTTGTATGGCTGAGTTATTAGAGGTAGTTATGATAGTAAGCTTCGGCGCTTCCTGGCCGATGAACGTTATAAAATCGTTTAGGTCGCGCACGGCAAAGGGCAAGAGTTTGGCGTTTTTACTGCTTATCTTTTTTGGATACATAGCGGGTATTACATCCAAGCTGATAAACCAAAACTATATGGCTCAATTCGGCGAAAAGTGGTATGTTTTGTTTTTTTACGTGCTTAATCTTATTATGGTGGGAGCAGATCTGATTTTGTATTTCCGTAACAGAAATATCGATAAAAGAGAGGCGCAAATATGAAGGTTTTATCTATCGGCAACAGCTTTTCGGAGGATGCCCACAGGTGGCTTCACGATATATCTTTGTGCGGCGGCACAAGGATAGATACCGCTAACCTCATAATAGGCGGCTGCACCCTGGAAACGCATATGGACTGTATTGTAAATAAAAAGACGGGATACGCTTTGCAGGGCAACGGCGGGGGGCACATACGCTCGGCTTCCGCCAATGAGGTCATAGAGGGCGAAGCCTTCGATATAGTCACCGTTCAGCAGGCGAGCGGGTATAGCGGAAAGCCGCAGTCATACATCCCTTATTTGACCGATCTTATTGCGTATATAAAGAAGTATCAACCGAACACCAAAATCTATTTTCACAAAACCTGGAGTTATGAGATCGATTCTACTCACGATCATTTTAATTTCTACGGCCGCAGTCAATCGGAAATGTGCAGAAGGATAGATGATTGTGCCGAAATGGTGCAAAAACTAACC
>JAFZIK010000071.1 GCA_017554405.1 Clostridia bacterium
CCTTTCGGCAAATTCGTGCCGCGCCCTCTGGAAAAAATGCGGCGGCACAAACTTCTACGAACTTTAAACAAGCAAAATTTTCATATCGTCGAAGCCGAAAAACGCAGATATACCGGCGTATTTCAAGGTTCGAGGCAAAGAGGGATGCAAATTTTGCCGTTTAAAGCGTGGCGGGTTCGACTCTCGCCAGATTATGCTTTTGCTAAGTGATTGCCGCATTTGACGCGTATCGCGGTGCGGGCGAACTCTGCCGTTCCGGCGCCACCGGCTTTGTCGATATTCGTTCTGAACCGCTCGTCGGCGGCATACATCTCGCCGAGCCCGGCGAAGATCTCGTTAGTGCAATCGTAATAGTGTTCGGTTATATACCGCTGGATATCCGCGACCGCCGCTTGCGCTTCGACACTTTCGGGTGGAAGGTTTTTAAGCTCGCCGAGCCGCGAAAACAGCTTCATCAGCCCTTCTCCCGCCTCATTTGACGTATCCGACCGCTTTTCAAATTCTTTCCACGCCGCGGTATCGCCCCAGCGTTTTCTTGCTTCTTCAAAGTATATTCCGTTCATTTTATTCCTCCGAAAAATCGTGTTTATCAGTCTGCGTCCTCTTCGGTCGTTTCCAAAAGAAAACTTACCGGGCGAAAGCCGTCGTTACAAGAGATCATCGCGGATCTTTTGTTCTTCATCCACCCGTCATAGAAATTTTCGGCGCCGTGGGCGAGAGCCATAACAAAGGGCGAAAGAGTATCCCACGCGCTATCGCAAAACCCCGCGGGCTTTTGCCAGCCGTTTGCGATAAAGGTCTGCCCCGTTTTCATATCGCAGGCGTGTTCAATACCGTTTTCATACTGTTCCATCAGGTCTTCGTAACGGGCCACCCGCATGACCGTGATCCTTACTTTTTTCATAACGACCTCTTCTTTACCGTTTTTCTCATTATACCCGAAAAACGCGAATAATTCAACCGTGCAATAAAGCTCAAGGGCTCCGGAAAACTTCCGAAGCCCTTTTCTTTCTACAAAACGCTGCTTTTACGGATCATTTTGTATGCACGTCCAGCTGATTATACGGGACGGTGATACCGTGCTTTGCCATTATCTCGAGTATGCGGCGGAGCGCATCGCGCCTTATCTGCAGTTTTTTAAGATTATCTTTGCATTCGATCTTTATAAGATACTGTATCGCCGATTCATCAAGCTTGTTTACGCCTATATAACTGCAAGCATTAACGTCCTTCGCCTTTTCGCTCTCGGCGCAAATTTCCGAGAGCGCCGCCTCGGCATCCTCAAGCGAAGTTTCGTAAGGCATGGGTATTTCGATAAAGATAAACTTCGATACCTTTGCCACCGCCACTATATCGCGGTTTGGTATCGATATTATATTATCGGTTTTAAGCGCCTTTATCTTGGTGGTTTTTATGCCGATCTCAACAACAACGCCCTCGGTGCCGTTGTAATCAATAAGGTCGCCCACCTTAAAATAATCGTCCGATAATATATCAAAGCCGCGTATGATATCCTTAAGCGCGTCCTGCACGGCAACGCCTAAAATGATACCCGCGATGCCGAGCCCGGCTATCATCGAGGTGATATCCACCCGGTTTACCGAAAGCAGCATAAAGAACGCGAGGATAAATACCGCGTATTTTATCGCGCTGTTGATTATGTGCAGATATGTCTCGCTCTTTTTGCGGTCAAGCTCCTTGAGCTTCCTGCCGCGGGCTTTGAGGACCGCCGATACAACACTGTAAAAAACCAGCGCAAAAACTATCACGAGCGCCGAGCGGACAAGCTGATTTGAGAGTATCCGCCCCGCCGTTTCATAAACAGCATTAAAGTCCATTTTTAATCAATACCTTTTCTATTTTTCCTATTATGTTTATATGAAGGTCGCCGTTATACCACTTTTTAAGCGGCGCCTTATCGGTAAAGTATTTTTCCTCCATAGGGGCGGCATACTGCTTTTTACATATGAGCACGAGCCGCGCCTCGCAAAAATAGGGCGCCTTTTCGCAGAAGTTTGGCGTTAGCCCCGCAAGCTCGGTTTTGTTTACCTCTCTGCCGGACATCGAGCCGCACACCTTATGTATCGCCTTGTTATCGCCGTAAAACGAAAGAGAAAAATAATCGTTTTTATCGATAAACTCCATTGTATAGCGCTGCGGGCGCACAAAGACCGAAACGCTGTGTTCGCCCCAGATCTCGCCCATAAAGCCCCACGAGGCGGTCATCATATTATATGCTTCCCTGCCTCCCGCGGTAATGAGCATCCATTCGCGGCTTATCATATCTATAACGTTGCCGGGTATATCCGCGGCGCTTATTTCTTTATACATACTTCCGACCGCCTTTTATCAAGATTTTCCTGCATCTCTTTATGTATACGCTCGGCAAGCTCCGAGGTGGACATCCCCGCCACCTCTTCCGCCGGTATTACCTCGAGAACGTCAAAATAAACCGTGCTTTTTTTGCGGAAGATATGCTTCATCGCTTCGTCGGTTCCGAGAAGGGTGCAAACAACTATGGGACAGCCCGCCCTTATCGCTATTTTAAAGGCGCCGTTTCTGAAATCGTGAAGCTCGCCGTCAAGACTTGTATAGCCCTCGGGGAAAACGCCCACGCTTACCGTTTGACTTTTTATAAGGCGAACCGCCTCGATTATGGTCTTCGCCGCCTCGCGGTTGTTTTCCCTGTCTATCGGCAGGCAATGAAGCTTATGCATATATTTTGCAACGAACGGAAGCTCGGTATATATCTCTTTTTTGCCGATAAAGCCGAGATTCATATCCGGCAGTTCCTTTAAGATAACGGCGGGATCGATATAATTGAAATGATTGCATACAAGAAGCGCCGGATAAACCTCATCCGCCAGTTCAAGCCCGGTGCTTTGAACGCGTATGCGCGTAAAGGTAAAAAGCATCGGAAGCGTAAGGCGCACGAACTCGCGGTAAAACGCCCCGCTTTTTCCGACCGGTTTTTTAATATTTACGGCATAGCCGCATATAATGAAAAGCGCGAGATGAATGATTATAAATCCTAAAAGGAAACCGATAAACACGAGCGGCACCAGCCAAAACGAATAGCTTTGCCGCATCACTGGCAAAAACCTGTCAAGTATCAGCACAGCCGCCGCCGCGGCTACCGTATATACACTAAGCATTTATACTCACCTAATTCTGTTTGCGAACAATTTTATATTCATCGTAAAAATCAAAATACGGACATTTCTGATCTTTAAAAGATATCAGTCTTGCAACGTCATCTTCATCGAGGGCGGCTTCGCAGAAGCTTTCGCCTAAGGTCTCATCAAACACGTAATGCGAGCAGTTTTCACATTCGGCAGAACCGTTTGTCATGATTGCTCATCCCCCGTGTCGCCGGTGTTTCCGGTATCGCCCGTGTCTCCGGTATCGCCCGTGTCTCCGGTATCACCCGTATCGCCGGTATCACCCGTATCGCCGGTATCACCCGTATCACCGGTGTCACCCGTATTGCCCGTATCGCCCGTGTCACCGGTATCGCCCGTGTCGCCGGTATCGCCCGTGTCACCGGTATCTCCCGTATTGCTCTGCGCTTTATCTTTATCGGTAAGGTATGGAGCATACCAATCGTTTTTCCTTATGCCGTTTTCTTCTACGTATTCTTCGAGCGTTTTACCGTCGTAAATACAGGCGTGGATAACGTCCTTCGCGTAATCAAGGTCGTAATATACCGTTGAGCCCTTTGTTGCATACATCGGCGCGTTGGACATTTCCCAGTTTGCCTGCGGTATACGCGTTGCGTAGAAGGTAGGATTATTGAACATAACGGCGATGGCGATATTTATTATCTTATCCGCTTCAAGCGAGGTCTTGGTATAGGGTATCAGCTTATGAACAAAGGAAGGATACTCCATTTTTTTAAGGTTGCGCGCCTTGTTGAAAAGCTGTTCCATAACGTGGCGCTGGCGGTCGGTCCTGCCGTAATCGTCGTTGGTGCCGAAGCAGCTCAAATAATGCCGAACGCGCGAATACGCCACCGCCTGGATACCGTTTGCGTGGTGTTCGCCCGGCTCGCTTATATAATAATTCTTGGGATCGATACCGAGGTTGGCGCATATTTCATCCATACACTGGTTTATACCGGGCGCGTTAGGCCGCGGATTCTTTAC
Source organism: Clostridia bacterium (assembly GCA_017554405.1). Lineage (GTDB taxonomy): Bacteria > Bacillota > Clostridia > Oscillospirales > Acutalibacteraceae > UBA737. The sequence goes on from JAFZIK010000071.1 coordinate 4,146, forward strand.
AAGCTCTTCCTTGGTAACGGTGATATCGATACCGCCCACGGCGTCGATTATCTCGGTCATACCGTAAAAGTTTACCGTTGCATACTCGGTTATATCGAGGTCGAATATCTTATTAAGCGTTCTTATCGCGGCTACGGGGCTATCGGTATAAGCCGCGTTTATTTTTGAATAATAAACCGATTTGTTTTCGCGCACTATGGGTGAGAGGGTATCGCGCATTACCGAGAATATCTTTATTTCCCTTGTTTCGGTGTTTATGCTCAGTATCATGATACTGTCCGAACGGGGTATCTCCTTGCCGTTGTTTTTAGCGTCCTCGGCGGTAAATACGCCGGGGTCTCTCGTATCGATACCGAAAAGCGCGATATTGATTATCTTTTCATCGATCTTGCCCTCTACAAAGAAGTATTCGGGATCATTAGGCAGGGCGTCATAGTTATACTTGAAATAGGAATACTTGAGCCACAGATAGCCGCCGCCCAAAACAGCGCCGAGGAAAATCACCGCGGCAAGGATGACCGAGGTGACCCTTTGCCAGACCTTCATCCTTCGCCAGAGACCCGGCTTTTTGCCCTCGGCGACCGCGGCGCGCGAGGATAAAATATCCGATACCGGCATGCCGTTTTCATCCTGCAAAGAGGTATCCGATACTATATCGAGAAACTCGCTGTTCTCCCCCTGTTCGCCGTTTATAACGGTATCTCGCTCTTGCTCAAAATTGTTATCGCGACCGTTATTTTCCATAATCTAAGGACTTCCTTTCAGTAAATGCGCTTATATTATCGCTTTATATATTTCGCCTTTTTTAAAGCCGCTCGCCGCCGCCGCTTCCTTTGCGGCAGAAGAAGCGCTCATACCCTCGCTCATAAGTTTTTGGGCAAGATTCTGCGCTTCGGTTAGCGTTAAGGCGTTTTTCTCTTTTTCTTTATCCGCACCTTTTATTATTACCACATATTCGCCCTTTGGCGGATCGGCTTCAAAAAACTCTATCGCCGAGGTAAAGGTGAAGTGATAGACCGTTTCGTGGATCTTTGTAAGCTCTTTAACTATACATATTTCCCGCTCGCCGAACGCCGCCAGCATATCGCCAAGCGTTCTAAGCAGTTTATGGGGCGCCTCGTAAAATATCATCGTGCGGGTCTCGCCTTTAAGCTCCTCGAGGTGCTTTGTTCGGCTTATCCTGTTTACCGATAAAAAGCCCTCGAAACAGAACCTGCCGCTCGGGAAACCGGAAATGCTCAGCGCCGATATAAGCGCGCTCGGTCCCGGCACCGATTCTACCGTTATGCCGTTTTCGTGCGCTTGGCGCACTATATCCTCGCCGGGGTCGGATATCGCCGGCATGCCCGCATCGCTTACGATCGCGAGATCTTCGCCCGCGAGCACGCGCGAGATCAGGTATTCGCCCTTTTGCGCCTTGTTGTGTTCGTAATATGATACCGTTTCTTTTTTTATGCCGAAGCGGTTCAAAAGCTTTGCCGTTACCCTCGTATCCTCCGCCGCTATAAAATCTACGCCGGATAAGACCTCCGCCGCGCGGGGCGAAAGATCGGAAAGATTGCCTATCGGCGTTCCCACAACGTATATTTTACCCGCCATCAGAGATACGCCTCCTTATAAGGACCGTATATCCTTTTCATTTCGCCCGATAGCTCGCCGCTTTTGTAAAGGCAGAGCGTGGGTTCTATCACCATACCGCTTTTACCGCCGCGCCTGCCCTCTATAAGCACGAGCCACGGGGCTTCGGCGCCGGTTTTGCAAACGAGCCGCAGCCGCTTGGGCTCTACGTCGTATCTGCTCATAAGAGTGATCAACTCGCCGAGCCGCTCGGGGCGCTGGCACATACAAAGGCGCCCGCCGTAGGTAAGAAGCCGGCTCGATACCTCTATTATATCGCCGAGCGTGCAGGTGGTCTCCTGCCGTGCGATAAGGCGCTTGCCGCTTTCGGCTTTGATCCCCGCCCCCGCCTTTTTATAGGGCGGATTGCAGGTGACAAGCGTTTTATCGCCGAAGGTCAGTTTGCCTTTAAGATCGCATATATCGGCATTTATTCCGCAAAAGGCGTTAAAGCCCTGCTCCTTTGCGGTTTTGTTCGCAAGAGCTATCGCCTCTGCCGAAATATCCACGCCCGATGCCGATCTTAATTTGCCGTCACGCAGCATTAAAAAAGGTATAATACCGCAGCCGGTGCCGAGATCGACCATAACGTCGGTCTTTTTGGCACGCGCGAAATCGGCTAAAAGCACCGCGTCGGTGCCGAAGGTATGATCGGGTGAAACGTATATATACTTATCCGCGCCTATCGGCTCTCTTTGCGGCGTTACTGCCTTGTCCATTTTACACCGTCTTTGGTATCCTCGAGGATTATTCCCATATCCTTTAATTTATCGCGTATTTCGTCCGCCGTTTTAAAATCGCGGTTTTTGCGCGCTTCGGTGCGCTTTTCTATCAGCTCTTCTATCTCGCTGTCAAGCGCCCCGGTCTTGCGGTTATAAACAAGTCCCAAAACGCCGGTAAGCTCATCGAAGGTATCCGCGCAG
>JAFZIK010000007.1 GCA_017554405.1 Clostridia bacterium
GCGCAGTTTTGTGTGTAGCAAAAATCTGCTGAGGCGAAGCGAAGAATCGAAGGTATACTGACGTATATCAAGATTTTTCGCAAGTCGTTAAGCGATTTTTGCCACCCAAAACCTAAATAATCCCTATGTGAGCGCGCCCAAGGGCGCTTTTCATTTTGGTAAAAATATATTTGTGAACAAACGCCGTTTTGCGTAATAAAAGACTTGATATTACAGAGGAATTATGTTATATATATAATACACGTTTGTAGTAAACTTTATTTTTTATGCTTGGAAGGCGTTTCGATTGAAAATTTTATTGTTTATCTTGCTCGCGCTTATCTGCGCTTACATACTGTTAAAGCTTCTCGCGGTTATAAAGCGAGATAAAAAAGATATCAACGGGAATAACCCCTACATTTATCCGGAAAAAGCGGAAAGCGTTTTGCCGGAAGATATGGCGCGTTACGCTAAGGATTTGCCCGCGGCGGCAAACAGACACAGCGGAGTTTATGAAAAGTTCATTAAAAAGGCGATCGATTCGGTCATTTCCTTTTTCGGGCTTTTGATACTTTCTCCGCTGTTTGTTATACTCTGCGTTGCGATCGTTATTGACGATCCCGGCCCGGTGTTTTTCACACAAAACAGGGTGGGAAGCGATAAAAAGTTTTTCCGCCTCCATAAATTCCGTTCCATGAAGATGTCCACGCCGCACGATATGCCCACGCATATGCTTAAAAACCCCGAGCAATACATAACCCGCGTAGGTAAGTTTTTAAGAAAGGCGTCGCTCGATGAGCTTCCGCAGATATGGGATATTTTCCGCGGCAAGATGAGCATCATCGGTCCGCGCCCGGCGCTGTGGAATCAGGCGGATCTCGTTTGCGAGCGTGAAAAATACGGCGTAAACGGGCTGCGTCCGGGTCTTACGGGGCTTGCGCAGATAAACGGCAGGGACGAGCTTGAGATAAGCGAAAAGGTGCGGTTTGACGCCGAGTATGCCGAAAAGATCGGTTTGTGGTTTGATATCAAGTGCTTCTTCGGCACTATAGGTTCGGTAGCCAAGGCGGACGGCGTTGTTGAAGGCGGCACGGGCGAACTTGAAAAGCAGAAGGTGAACAAGTGATGGAAAAATACTCGGTGCTTATGCCGCTTTGGTATAAAGAAAACCTCGATTATCTTAAAACTTCACTTTTAAGCATTCTGGCGCAGACCGTAAAGCCCGACGAGGTCGTGATGATCGAGGATCACCCCATAGGCGAAGAAATGAAGGACCTGATCGATTCTCTTTTCCATAACAGCGGCGTGGAACTTAATATCTATGAAAACTTTGAACTGGACGGCAAGGGACTTTCATCAATTCTCAATTACGGCGTTACCAAATGCCGCAATCCCCTTATAGCGCGTATGGATACCGATGATATAGCTTATCCCGATAGGTGTGAAGCGGAACTAAAAGAGTTTGAGGCGGACGGCGAGCTTGCGCTTGTCGGCGGTTACGCAGACGAGTTTGACGACGATCCCGAAAAAATTCAGGCGGTCCACAGCGTGCCCCGCGGCATTGATGAAATAAAAAAGCGGATGAAATTCACCAATCCCTTTAACCACCCGACGGTAATGTTCAAAAAAGAGGTCATCCTCGCTTGCGGCAACTATGACCCGGCTCTTAAAAAGAACGAGGATTACGAACTTTGGTATCGCGTGGTATCGGGCGGCTATAAATGCAAGAACATAGGCAGATCGCTGCTTAAATTCAGGCGCGGCGCATCCTTTAACAAGCGAAGGAAAAACCGCGAACAGCACAACGGCAAGATCGAACTTAAACGCCGTATGCTCAAAGAAGGGTATATGTCGCGTTTTGAATATATCGTTTCTTATACGATCGAAAAGGCATATTTTCTGATGCCCACCGGTATAAGAAAGTTTGCGTTCAAGCTACTTGGAAAATGATTTAATGATTGGATGATTCTTAAATGCTCGGTAAATTAAAATATAAACTGCGAAGAAGCAGGTTGGTGCGAATACTTTATCTTCCCGTGGCGAAGATAAAGGACGCGATAGTATCAAGAAGATACCCCGCCTCTGAGGACGGCAGATATATGGCGTCTATAAAGGACTCGCATAAGGGCGAGCGTTGCTTTATTATCGGCAACGGTCCGAGCCTTACGGCGGAGGATCTTGATAAGATCGCGGATGAGTTCTGTTTCGGCGTAAACAGGATCTACTGCATTTTTGAAAACACAAAATGGCGCCCTAAGGCATACGTAAGCATAGATATGGACGTTATAGGCGACGAGCGCGAAAATATAAAGAAGGTTAACGCCGATTATAAATTCATAAACCTGAACGCCAAACGGCAAATGGGCGAGGTGGACGGCAACACGCACTTTATCTACATAAAGGGCAAATTCAAAATAGACCGTCACGGCACGGCGCAAACCACGGTAAACGAAGACCTTTCAAAGTATATTTCGATGACCGATAACGTTACGGGCATTTGCCTGCAGCTCGCGTTCTATATGGGCTTTAGCGAGATTTATCTCTTGGGCAACGATTTTAACTATCCTTCTATGGGGAAGGACAGCGCGAACTCCGAGCAAAACTACTTTAAGGGTATGAAGGGCAAAACTCAGGTAGATTTCAACGCCGAGGCGAACAGCACTTCGTTTAAGACGCTGAGAAGTTACGCCGAAGCGCACTCCATAAGGATATTCAACGCAACACGCGGCGGCAGGCTCGAAATATTCGAGCGTGCTGATTTTGACAGTGTGGTGGGTCTTAAAAATGCAAAATAAGGATTGCTCTGTAATAATTTCCTCCTGCGATAAGTTTTCCGATCTTTGGGATGCAAACGTTACCCTGATAAATAAAAACTGGGCGGATAGGGGCGTAGACACCTATATCGTCACCGATGAGCCGACCGATAGAAGTTTTGAAGGCGTAAAGATCTTATCCGCGGGGAAAGGGACCGAGATCACCGAACGCATAAAATTTGCGCTCGAAACCGTAAAAAGCAAATATATCATTTTTCTTTTGGACGATTACTTTTTGATCCATCCCGTAAACGATAAGAAGATCAAAGAGTGCATAGGCGTAATGGAAAAGGAAAACCTTGATTATCTGCGGATATATACCTTTATGAACGCCAAGTATTTTAAGGAAAAGATCGGCGACTACGGCGATATTTTCCGCGTTACCACCGACGCGCGCTACAACATAAATCTTTATCCCTGTATATTCGGCCGTGAGTTTTTGAAAGCGACCCTCGATAACAGGTTGAACGCCTGGCAGTATGAGGTATCGCTTACCAAGACCGGCGCGGCTTACGGCGCAAAATGCGCGCTTGTAAATCCAAACGCGCTCGGAATGCTCGACGTGGTGCGCAAGGGCAGGCTTATCAGGAAAGCAAAGAGATACCTTGATAAAAACGACCTTTACCACGGCGACCGACCCGTTCTCGATTTGTTTACGACCCTTAAACTCGGCACAACATACAGGCTTAAGGTTTTACTGCCGCGCGGCGTTACGGGTTTTGCCCGCAAGGTGCTTAAAAAATGCGGTAAAAAGTTTTACAGTGACGAATACGAATCTTAAAGTGAGGCATCGTTATGATAATTACACGCACACCGTTCAGGGTGAGTTTTGCCGGCGGCGGCAGCGATATAGCCAGTTTTTATGAAAAGCACGGCGGCTGTGTGCTCAGCACCGCCATAAACAAGTATATGTATATTTCGGTGCATCCGAGTTTCGATAGGGGCGAGACGGTGCTTAAGTATTCAAAAACCGAAACGGTTCGCGATATAAGCCTTATAGAGCACAAGTATTTTCGCCAGGTGCTTTCCGATCTTGACGTAAAGGGCGTGGAAATAGTAAGCACCGCGGACGTGCCCGCGGGCACCGGGCTCGGTTCTTCAAGCTCGTTTACCGTGGGGCTCTTGCACAGTCTTTACGCCTATAAAGGCATTTATGTCAGCAAAGAACGGCTTGCCCGCGAGGCGTGCGAAACCGAGATAGAAAAACTTCTTAACCCCATCGGTAAGCAGGATCAGTATGCCGCGGCATACGGCGGGCTCAATTTCTATGAGTTCCGCAAAGACGGTAGCGTTACCGTAGATCCGGTTATAATGGATAAATATAAAAAACGCGAACTCGAAGAAAATCTTATGATGTTCTATACCGGTCAGCTTCATTCGGCTTCGGCAATACTTAGCGAGCAGAGGGGCAATATAACCTCCGGCGATAAAGAACAAAATCAGCTTAAAATGTGCGAACTTGCGCGAATCCTTCGTGATGAACTCACGCGGGGCAACGTAGACGCCATGGGCGAGATACTTCACGAAAACTGGGTTTTAAAGAAGACCCTTGCAAACGGCATTTCAAATCCCGCTATCGACGAGGCATACGATAAGGCGATAAAGGCGGGCGCCACTGGCGGCAAACTGCTTGGCGCCGGCGGCGGCGGTTTTCTGCTTTTCTACGTGCCGAAAGAGCGGCAGGGGGACGTTCGGTCCGCCATAGGGTTGCCGCAGATGCCCGCCGCGTTTGACCGGCAGGGCAGTGAAGTGATATTTACAGGCGATAAATCTGATCTTATCTGATACTTGGAGGATACTATGAACGTTTTGGTTGCCGGCGGCGCCGGATTTATAGGTAGTCACCTTATAGACAGTCTGCTGCGCGAAGGGCACAGTATCGTTTGCGCGGATAAACTTGTTATGGGTGATAAAAATATTGCGCATTTGCGCTCGAACCCCGATTTCAAGTTTTACGAAGCGGATCTGGCGGTCACCGAAAACGTAAAGAGGATCTTCGCCGAAAACAGGATCGATGCCGTTTATCATCTTGCCGCTAATTCCGATATCCAGAAAGGCGGCAGGGAACCTGATATTGATTTTAACGATACTTTCCTTACTACCCGCGCTCTGCTTGAGGAAATGCGGAAAGCGAAGGTAAAAAAGCTGTTCTTTGCTTCCACCTCGGCGGTTTACGGCGAAATGCCGGACGTAAAGCTTACCGAAACTACCGGCGGGCTTATGCCGGTTTCATACTACGGCGGCGCGAAGTTTGCGAGCGAAGCGATAATATCTTCCTACGTTTCGATGTGCGATATGGCGGCGGTCATCTTCCGTTTCCCGAACGTTATCGGTCCGCGCCTTACCCACGGCGTGATATTCGATTTTATTAAGAAATTAAACGCCGATCCGCACAGTCTCACGATTTTAGGCGACGGAACGCAGTGCAAACCTTATATCTACGTGCTTGACCTCGTTGAAGCCATTGTAAAGCTCACAAAAGAATTCAAGCCGGGCGAGCAGGTATACAATTTAAGCGTTAAGGGCGAGGGCACCACCGTTACAAAGATTGCCGAAACGGTAGTAGGTGAAATGGGACTTAAGAACGTTAAGTTCAACTACACCGGCGGCGATAGGGGCTGGAAAGGCGACGTTCCTCGGTTCAGTTACGATATTTCAAAAATACTTTCCACCGGCTGGGAGCCCCGTTACACTTCCGATGAAGCGGTCCGGCAAACGGTCAGGGATGCGTTAAAAGGATAAATTTTCAGGCAAGTTTCAGGGAGGAACGGTTATGCAGGCGGTAATTATGGCGGGCGGCAAGGGCACACGTTTGGCGTCGGTTACAAAAGACGTTCCGAAGCCCATGGTGGATTTCTGCGGCAGACCGCTTCTCGAATACATAATCGCCAACCTTAAGGAAAACGGAGCAGACGATATAATTCTTGTTATCGGTCACTTGGGGCACGTTATTAAAAATCATTTCGGCTCGGGCGAAAAGTTCGGCGTAAATATCCGCTATTTCGAGGAAACAACGCCGCTCGGCACGGCGGGCGCGCTGCCTACCATGTCCGATATGCTCGATGATACCTTTTTTCTCGTTTTCGGCGACCTGTTTCTTAATATCGATTTCAAAAAGTTTTATGATTTTCACAAATCAAAAAACGCCAAGATCACACTTTTTGCCCACCCCAACTCCCATCCGTTTGACAGCGACGTTATAATCACCGACGATAACGACGGGGTGACAGGCTGGTCGTATAAAAAGGAAAAACGCGATTTCTATTATAAAAACCTTGTAAACGCCGGCGTTTACGTTATCGAAAAATCGGCGTTGCCCGGCAGTTTCGATGGCAAACTCGATCTTGAAAAGGATATAATCATACCCGCGATCGGAAGCGGCGGGATATTTGCGTATGGCAGTAGCGAATACGTAAAGGATATCGGCACGCCCGAAAGACTCTTATTGGTTGAAACCGATTATAAAAACGGCGTGTGCGAAAAAAGAAACCTAAAGCACAAACAAAAATGCATATTTTTAGACCGTGACGGCACTATAAACCGCTACGTGGGCTTTTTAAGAAGCGAAGAAGAAATGGAACTTTTGCCCGGCGCCGCCGCGGCGATCAGGCGCATAAACGAATCGGAGTATTTAGCGGTTTGTATCACCAATCAGCCGGTAGTGGCGCGCGGTGAAGTTACCTTTGCGGAACTCGAAGAGATAAACAATAAAATGCACACCCTTTTGGGAAACGAGGGCGCGTATCTTAACGGTATTTATTATTGCCCGCACCACCCCGATAAAGGGTTTGAGGGCGAAGTTAAAGAACTTAAATTTGATTGCGATTGCCGCAAACCTAAAACCGGGCTTATCAAAGCGGCGGCAAAGCGGTTTAACATAGACCTCGAAAATTCTTATTTTGTGGGAGATACGTATACCGACGTTTTGACCGGCATTAACGCCGGCACCAAAACGATCCTGCTTCGCTCAGGCGCAGAGGACAAGGTGCAAAAGCATAAATGCACCCCCGATCTTTACGCCGAAGACCTGGCACAGGCCGTGGATTATATCTTAAAAGGAGAAAAATAATGGTATTTATCACCGGTTTGACCGGCACGAGCGGCAGCGCGTTTTATAACGTTTTATGCCGCGAAAAGTATAGCGAAAAATTAAGGGTCGCGGTCCGGCCCACAAGCGATCTTTCGATATTCGATAATTCTCCGCTTGATATCGAGTTTGTATACGGCGATATTAAGGATGAAGATTTTTTGGTTTCCGCCATGGAGGGCTGCGATACGGTTTTCCATATAGCGGAAAAACTGCTTACCGAATACGTGTGGCACGCGATAATGCGTTCGCCGGACGTAAAAAACGTGATCTTGGTTTCAAGCACGATAGTTTATTCAAACTTTTATCCGCATTCGCCGCTTCACAGATTTGAGCCGCTGATACGGAAAGATTTTGAGGGGCGCGGCATCAAGTATGTTTTCATAAGGCCCACAATGATTTTCGGAACGCCGAAGGATAAAAATATAAGCACCTTTATCCGCTGGTTCAATAAATACCCGGTTTTCCCGATAGTGGGCAAAGGTGAAGCGAATATTCAGCCGGTTTCCCGGCTCGACGTTGCCGAGGGCTTCTATCTGATACTTAAAAACCTTAAAACGCTCAAAAACACCGATTATATCGTTTCCGGCGAAAGGGAAATGAAACTGATCGAAATGTTTAATATAATAACGGAACTTTCAGGTCATAAGGTCCGGTTTTTTAACGTGCCTTATCCGTTTGCAAAGTTTTGCGTGCGGCTTCTTTATATACTGTCCTTCAAAAAGATCAAATATATGGAAAAACTTGATCGGCTAACAGAAGACAGGGCGTTCGATCACGATGCGATAACCGAGGAACTCGGGTATTCGCCTTTGCCGTTTGAGGAGAGAGTAAAACCGCTTATCGAAGAAATAAAAGGAGAAAAGAAATGAACTATCAAAACGAAATCAAAGATTACATAGAGAATGAAATCGAAACCCTTAAAAAACTTGACGTGGAAGCTATAAACGAGGCGCTGAATCTTCTTCTTAAAACGCAGGAAAACGGCAATACCGTTTACGTTTTCGGCAACGGCGGCTCCTCCTCCACCGCTTCGCATTTTCAGAACGATTTTAACAAAGGCGTATCCGAGCATATAGATAAAAAGTTCAATCTCCTGTGCCTTAACGATAACGTTTCTACCGTTATGGCTGTGGCTAACGATATCGGTTTCGAAGAGGTTTTCCGTTTCCAGCTTGTAGGTCATATAAAGCCGGGCGACGTTTGTATCGCGATTTCGGGAAGCGGCAACTCGAAAAACGTTATAAACGCGGTGGAATACGCTAAAGCGCAGGGCAACAAGATAATAGGTCTTACCGGCTTTGGCGGCGGAAAACTCAAAGAACTCTCGGATATATCGCTTCACGTGCCGATAAACAGTATGCAGATAACAGAGGATATCCATATGGTGTTCGATCACCTTATGATGAGCGTTTTTTATAAAACCCTCTGCGGTATCGACCATATAAAGAAGTGAGTGGGAGAGACTTATGCCGAAAGAGAGAAATCAGTTCGTAGATATTATGCGCGGCGTTGCCATGCTGCTTGTGGTGCTCTGGCATACCATGACCGGGAGCACGGCAAATTCCCAAAGCAGTTTTCTGTTTAATATCGTCTGGTCGCTTCAAATGCCGCTTTTTATCCTTATAAGCGGCTACGTTACGAGATATTCAAAGGAAATAACCGGTTTCGGCGGTTTAATTAAGTTTTTGGCAAAGCGCACGCTCGCGTATCTTCTGCCCTTTGCCGTATGGTCTTTTTTGATCCGCGGGTTTATCTTAAGGCAAAAGGTGTTTTTCGATTTTAAGTATATGCTTTGGCATATAGACAGCGGCTACTGGTTCCTTATAACGATCTGGACTATAAGCGTTATTTTCGGGATATCAAGTTTAGTTTCCTCTCTGGCGAAAAACACGGTAACAAAGCAAATACTGCTCGCCGCGGTGTATCTTTGCGGTATGGCGGGACTTGCGGCGGTAGGTTATTTTGCCGGAATGACCTTTTTAGGTATTAAACTCACCCTTTACTATATGCCGTTCTATTTCGCCGGCTGGCTTTACGGGCAGTATAGGGATAAGATCTTCGCTCTTAAATTCGGTAA
>JAFZIK010000008.1 GCA_017554405.1 Clostridia bacterium
TGCCTCGGGCGGTATATATATCTGCTTGACGCCGCCTGCGATTACGAAGACGACGTAAAGCGCGGCTCTTATAACGTTTTAAGGTACGTAAGCGGCGACCGTAAAGAGTACGTTACCTCACAGCTCTACGTTTCGATTAACGAAGCCGCAAAGGCGTTTGAGCTTCTTGATATAAAGAAGTTCAAACCGATTATTTCAAACATAATTTACTTAGGACTTGAACAGACTTTTATAAAGGAGTTAAACAAATGAACGACCCTTATGCAGTTTTAGGCGTTTCACGCGACGCGAGCGATGAGCAAATCAAAGCCGCTTACAAAGAGCTTGCCCGCAAATATCATCCCGATAACTACGCCGATAATCCGCTTTCCGACCTGGCGGCGGATAAAATGAAGGAGATAAACGAGGCGTACGACAGTATTATGAACAGCCGCCGCGGTTCTTCCGGCTCTAAAAGTTCGGGATATAATCCGAACGGCGCGTCTGATTTTCCTGAGGTCAGAAAGCTTATAAACTCGGGTCGGCTTGAACAGGCGCAGGAACTGCTTGACGGCGTACCGCCTTCGGGGCGAAACGCCGAATGGTATTTTCTTAACGGTACCGTGCTCCACCGTCGCGGCTGGTTTGACGAGGCGTTTACGAGCTTTGTCCGCGCCGCCGAAATGGACCCCTCAAACGCGGAATATCAAGCGGCGGTAAACAATGCGAGACGGCAGGCGGGCAGGGTCAATAACCCCTACGGATATTACGGCGCGGGTGGCAGAGAGTGTACTGCCTGTGACGTTTGTCAGGGACTTATTTGCGCCGACTGCTGCTGTGAGTGTATGGGCGGCGACCTGATAGGCTGTTGCTGATATGAAAAAGAGCTTCAAGATAGCGTTTTGCGGTATTGTTTCGGCTTTGGTGTGCGCCGTTATGGCGGCAAGTCTTATGCCTGACCTCACCTTTGCCGTGCCCGCGGTGGCGGGACTGCTGTTTATACCCGTTTTCGCTCACGCCGGCGTACCGGCGGCGTTTGCCTGTTTTGTTTCGAGTACCGTTCTTTCGTTTTTTATCGGCGATAAGACCTCGTGGCTGTTGTTTGCGGCGTTTTTCGGATATTATCCGATTATAAAACCGCTTATGGAAAAAATCGGGAACAAAGCGGTCAAATGGATACTCAAATTATTGATTTTCAACGCGGCGGCGACGGTTTTATACTTTGTCGAATTGCTTGTCTTTCAGGTCACCCTCGGCAAATGGTGGCTTCTTGCCGCGTTTGCAGCGGGTAACGCCGTGTTTGTCCTCTACGATATCGCGGTGGCAAGAGTGGTGGCGTTTTATTATCTTCGTCTTCACGGTAAAATATCAGCCGTTATAAAAAAATGAACTTAAAGTATTAATAATTACTCAACGGACGCTTAAAAACGTCCGTTTTTTTGTTTCTTTTAAGATAAAAGCTCTCAAAAGCGCAAAATTTTGATAAAACTGGACAAAATTTTGATATACATTTGATTATGCACGTTGTATAATGTATGTGTATAACTGTAATTGTAGTTTTACGAATCTAACAAATGAGGTGTACAGAATGGAAGTAAAAAGAGTATTATCGGCGATAATGTCGGCGGTGATGGTATTCACCATGTTCTTCGCGCTGACATTGGTGGTAAACACCGCCGCTCCTTTAACGGCTTCGGCGGACCCGAGCGCCACGGCGACGACTACGGCTATCTACGTAGGACCTTCTGCGAGATATGCTAATAACGTTCCGTCCGGTATATTTTTACCGATCCCGAAATCCGGCGCGTACGGTGACGGCACGAAAGCCGAGATCACCGCGAAGGTAACGATGCTTTCGGGCGAAAAGCCGTTCGTTCAGATGATGAGAACGGCTACCTGCGGTAAGGATTCTACCGTCGGTAGTTCCGTAGGCTCGTTAGTGTTCTATCAGGCTGACGGTATCGGCAGTAACTGGCATGATAACAGCACTTCCAATATAGACAGCAACGGTATTTTTCACTGTGATATCAATTTAAAAGATATTCCGGGTGAAGGCAACTGCTTCTATTCGAGCGTTTGGGACGGCGGCACGGAATACCGCAAATCCAACATCTCCGGCAGAAGCACTCCTATCGGATGCGGCGTGTTTATAGGCAACACCGTTTTAAACGACGATATGAGCGTTTATTCTTCACATACCGATCTGTCAATGGAATTCATCATTTCGGATATCCATATAACCCTTACGTCCATATCGGGCGGTGACGGTACCGCTCAAGTCGGCGATGATCTTGCTCCCGCTGAGACTACCCTTAATGAAGACGCAAGATACTTCTTTGTCGGCGATTCAAAAATGGGTAACAGATCTGACGCTAAAAACCACCCGCTTAACGGCAGACTTGATCAGTGGAACATCTGCTCACAGGATGAAGATACAGTAAGGCAGGTAACGGTAGCCGACGATATATTTGACGGCGGCACTCATACCTATACTCAGCACGCTGAGACCGATTATGAGTTTGAATATTACACAAGCGATGATTTCGGTTCGGACGTTAAGTTTGAAAAGATAGGCAACTGCTACAGCCGTTATCTTGACGATGACGTAGCTAAAAAGGCGTTTATTATAAAGTCCCACGCGGGTGACAGTAAAGAGCTTACCAGCAACCAGGGATCATCTACGGTTGCAAATATTGTTATACCGATAAACATACACAAATTCTATTCTGCATACAATGCGGATACCTGCGGCGCTGACGACCTCCGTGAGGACGGCACGGCTATAAGATTCGGTGTTTCGTTTAAGGCAAGGCGCGTTTCCGGTACCGGTCAGCCGGTAATAGGCGTTGCTTATGCTGACGGTAACGCCAACGGCGCAAGCGGCGACAGTTATAAAGACGCTGAATTCGGCGCTCCCCGTGAATACGGTAAAGACAGATCTTATAATAATGATCTCGAAAGCAACAAAAGGTCTACAAAGCAGTCAGACTGGGTTTCATCCTCATACGATCCGACGACCGGCGAATTCACGGCGCTTATTTCGACCGAATCCGGTTATTATAAGCAGATGTCGCGCGACGGTAAGACGGCATACATCTCTATAGGTCTTGCTGAGCATCTTAACAGCTCTCTTGAATCTCTTAATACCGATTCCACTTTTGTTATCAGCGATATCAAGTTTACCGTTTATGAGCTTAATAACAGCTCAACCGTTAAATTCTCCGGTGCAAACCAGGCGCCCAAGATGAGCAAGGCAAACTGTGACGTTGAGACGCCTTATCAGTATACACAGCTTTGGGACTACAACGAGAAGGTCAACGGCACAATAAACGTAGGCGTTCGTCACGCTCCCTTAAACAAGTATTCGGTTGACGGCGCTATTCAGAACGTATTTATTATAAACAATAACGTATGTAACTGTAACGCCTGCTCTCTTACTCATCACGCGGCTACAGATACGACGCGCGAATACTGGTCCTGCGATACCCACAACATAAACTACAGCGATGAATTTGCCTCAAAAGCGATTGACAGTGTTTCCGCGACAAAGAAAATGATCGTTATAGGCACTTCGGATGATAAGATTGCCGGTGCGTTTATCCCGCTTGATAACGACGGCTGGACGGGTGATAAATACTTTATTTTCAAATGTAAAATGAAGTTAACAGAAGGCAGCCAGCTTCCGTATATTATCGGCTTCCGCGCGGGTTATTGGGGCAGTATAGGCACCTTCTATCCCGGCGACAGAACAAGCAACGTGGCTAAGGACGGCGTTGTTACCAAATGGGTTGATTACGATCCCACAACCTGCACCTATACAGCGGCGTTCTATATGTGGCGCGCCGATCCTAAATCGTATAATCAGTTTAAGTATTATAACTCGACCAACGGCGCTCATACCGCGATTATGATAGGCAACTATATACCGACCTCCGGTCAGAACCCGGGCGTTACCGATACCGCTTACGACACGGCGTTTGCCTTTACAGACCCTGAGATCTATGAGGCGGTAGACGCGGCGGCGGGCACCTACACGGGCGAAAACCTCTGCGCACCGATCACCGATAAGACGGTTGATTTCGCAA
>JAFZIK010000009.1 GCA_017554405.1 Clostridia bacterium
AAGCAACGAGGATATTACCGTTCACGAAGAAGAAATAGGTTATACCTTTGAAGCGGGCAGGACCTATTATTATCTGTTTGAACTTAGAATAAAAACTCAGTTTCGGTCATCGCATGCCTTTGCAAACGGCAAAAACGCAGTGACCTTTAACGTGCGCAACCTTGCACAAAGCGAATACAAGGTCCATTCCACATGGGGCAGAGGCGACACGCTCACGGTAGTTTTGCGGTTTGATATGCCGGGCGAGCGCGCCTATAACGATATAGAAACCGCATACGCCTATAAGTATGCTTCGAACTACGTCAACTGCCCATTCCCGCCGATGCAGGGCAAATACAAACCGCAGTTTTATTCCAATTTCAATAATTATACGCTGGAAGCTTCCTGGGAGGGTGAGTTTGTAGCCGATCCGAACTCGGCATTCACAGATAAAATCTACTTTGCCGCGGGCGACTACCGGCTGATACTTACCTTTACCGCAAAATACGGTTACAAGTTCAAAGAAAACTGCGATTTTAAGATGGTAAAATCTACGGGGATCGATGCCGACCCCGACGTGACCGTTACCCCCGAATCCAAAACCGTAAAAGACGGGCGCACAAAATTTGTGGTGACGTATAAATTTCACGTTGAAGACATCAAACCGATAGACGTTATAAAGCTTTCAAACGAGTGCTCTACCTATTCCAATTTCTACCCCCGCAGTGATCAATCGCTTTCAAATTGCCGAAACGTAGGATTTAACCTGGATGAAGACCTGCCCTACGAGCGCCAATATACCGCCCTTGGATTTTCGACATTTAACTGGATGAACGATAAAGGTGAATCTATAACCCAAGCCCCCGTGCGCGGTTTGGTAAAATACGGCATACACCTTCAAATGAAGGATGAGTATAAGAAAATATATGTGTTCGACGACAACCCGACTGTTGAAATAGAAGGTCTCGATC
Source organism: Clostridia bacterium (assembly GCA_017554405.1). Classification (GTDB taxonomy): domain Bacteria; phylum Bacillota; class Clostridia; order Oscillospirales; family Acutalibacteraceae; genus UBA737. Next base: position 951 of record JAFZIK010000009.1, read on the forward strand.
CCGATTACTACTGGGCAAAGTGCGAATTCTTAGCCGGCAATCTGCATAAAGATGAGATATTCATTACCCTTTACTTTGTTTCGGATTATCATCTTATAAGCGAAAAAACCGGCTCAGACTATGATCACAGGATGATTGTATCATCCTATGAGAGTCTTAAACTCGCCATGGACGAGCCGAATATCAATTATATCGAGTTTGACGGTGTATACGATACTTTGCCTTTAAGAAAATACGAAACCGCAACTGAGAAAACGGAAATAAAGCGCGATTGCGCCATGAAAATCACCACCCAAAAACATCTGATTATAAACGGCAATAATACCCTTACGGTAGAGCAGGTTGACCCCAGCGCCAACTACTATCCGTATGACGATTTATTCAGGATCGATCGAGGCGGCAACGTTACGGTTTCGGGCAGCGGCTCGCTGACCGTTCAATTCGGTCAGCCGACCTACCCGGCAGCCATTTTCTTTAACAAGGGAACGCTAAACGTAGAGGGAAGCGTATCTCTGTTTGCCGACGCGCTTTACAGTAACGTTTACCCTCAGGCGATCAACAACAGAGGCAAACTTACAATAACAGGCGGCAGTTTTAAGAGCAAAAACACCACGTCGTTTGCAAACGCGGCGGTGATACTCGGTTATAATTCGGATACGTATATCGACGGCGGCACCTTTGACGCCACCTACGGCACCGGCGGAACCGGCACCAACTACGGTCTTATGACTATTGTGGAAGACCTTGCGCTTGAAATAAACCGCGGCACCTTTAAGTCTTGCGGCGGTTTGCATTTTTACAGCGATTCTACCCATCTTAGCGATTATTGCGGAAACCTTAATCATACCTGTTCATCGGGCGGATACCTAAGAGAACCCTATCAGATAACAAATTCGTTTTTAAGCAGTAACGGCGGCTATACGCAGGTTTTTGAGCTTATAGATAAGTTTTACGCCAACGTTTCGATACCCGTGGCAGGCTCCACTCCGCGCGACAAAGTAGTCCCCGCAAGCGAAAAATACAAACTGCGCGCTAACCCGACCTGGTATTGCGGCGGCGTTGCAATGGGACTTGATACCGCCTTTGAGGTCGGCAAGCAGTATTCCGTTAAATTCGATTTGCAGACCGCAAGCGGCGACGGTTACCGTTTGTATGGCGATATAGAAGGCGTTTCTGCTTTCGTCAACAGTAAATCAGCTAACGTTACAAAGTCAAGCTATGCCAATACCGTTACGGTGGAGTTCAACTTCGGTCAGTGCAAAGATTGCGTTTATTCCGTTAACGTCGTAAACGTCGACTACCCCGTGGAATTCCAAAAGCCCGATACCGTTGCGGCCGTGGACGGCGACTATGCAAACGTAGATAACAAAAATATCAAGTGGTATAAAAACGACCGCACCGCCCCTGATATCAACTGGGTGGAAATGTCGGCGGATGAAAAATTTGCAGCTGACAATTACGCCTATATGGTCAAAATACCGGTCAAGCTTAAAAACAAATATGAGTTTAATCTTTCTCCGTATGACGGCACGCCGCTTATAGACGCGTCTATTGACGGCGGCCGCTGTGATTACGAGCCGTATTATGGCGCTAACGGCGTGCTTGATACCAAATGGGTCATTGTTTCCTGCATTTATCCTTTCCTTTTCGATACCGTTATAGAAAGCATAGATATTAACGTTACCGCCCCCGTAGACGGCGAATATCCAACCTACCTTGCGGATATCGCGAGCGGTCAGTTCGGTCAGCAATACGGCAACTTCGGCGCATACGACGGAAGCGGGGACGGCAAACGCTTTTACGGTCATAACATGATGCGTTGGTATGACGTAACCGAGGGCCGAAACATTTACGATGACGAAACCTTTATTCTCGGTCACGAATACAGAGTTTCAGTCCGGGTTTACTCTTATCCCGATTACGATTTTTATTGGAATAAATATGACGGTACCTTTGTGACCGCCACGATAAACGGTCAGTCCGCGGATCTTTTCGGCACCTGCAACGCAGATGAGCACGGCGTTACTACCACCTTTGAATGCTCGGGCGCAGCGCCGGAATACTCGGTATCGGGAACGGTTAAGAGCTTAGGGGACGCAAATATAAACGTCGTGCTGCAGCTTATTCCGGAGGGCGAGAGCAACCCCGCCTTTGAGATTACACGTACCGGCTTGGAAACGGGCTACTACTTTGCCGACGTCCCGGAGGGCACCTACACCTTAAAGGCGATGAAGGAAGGCCATAACGACGCGCAGTATACGATCACGGTGACTAACAGCTCGGTTACAAAAGACGTAATACTGCAGCTTGCGGGCGGCGCTCATACCCCCGGCGATATCAACGGCGACGGAAGCGTGAACAACAAGGATCTAACGCGCCTGTTCCAGTATCTCTCCGATTGGGACGTTGAAGTCAACGTTGCGGCGCTCGACGTTAACGGCGACGGATCAAAGAACAATAAGGACCTGACAAGATTGTTCCAGTATCTCTCTGATTGGGACGTGGCGATTTTCTGATTTTGCTCTCGCAAAATCAGAAAACCGATATCAGACGTCAGATATCAGACATCAGATACAAGGTGCGGTGGGCTTTCGCCCACCGCTTTATATATTGCGCCTTCGGCGCACATATTATCTGACATCTGCAATCTGCAATCTGTTATCTGTTATCGGACTTCGTTTACGTATCTGCAGGCGGCGAGGGCGGCTATTGTGCCGTCCGCCGCGGCGGTTGTAACCTGCCTTATATATTTACTGCGACAGTCGCCCGCAACAAACACGCCGGGTGTTTTGGTAGTGCAGTTTTCATCCGAATCAAAGTATCCGTAAGAGTTAAGCTCCGCGAGGTTTTTAAACGGCTCGTTTTCGGGTATAAGACCTATTGCAACAAACAGCCCGTCCGCATAGATCTCTTTGCTTTCGCCTGTTTCGGTAACGGTGTAGCGAACGCCTTTAAACGCGCCGTTTTCGGTTATAAGGTCGGTAATTTTAACGCCGGTCAATGCCGCAACGTTATCCCTTGAGAATAAGAGCTTTTGAAGGCTTTCCTCGCCGGTGAAATAGGGGAGATCCTGGAGCATTGTGACCTTTTGGCATTTATCCGAGAGCAGTATCGCCTCCTGAAGCGCCGAATTGCCGCCGCCCGCCATAAGGACAGATTTGCCGGAATAAAAATCGCCGTCACACACAGCGCAGAAGGATATGCCTTCGCCAACGAGCTCTTCTTCGCCGGAAAGCCCCAACATACGGTGCTTAACGCCGGTGGCGATGATAACGGCATAACTTTCGTAAACGCCGCCTTCTTCGGTTTTAACTATCTTTTTATCGCCGTTTGCCTCGATAGAAGCGACCGTTTCGATTTCGATATCTGCGCCTTGCTCTAAAATTTGGGACATCATACTGTCCGCCAGCTCGGTGCCGCTTATAGTTACGGTGCCGGGGAAGTTTTCAACCTTGGGGGAGTGGGTTATCTGACCGCCGAAGCCGCTTTTTTCAATTACCAGCGCGGTTTTGCCGTTGCGCCGGGCGTAAAGCGCCGCCGTCATACCGGCGGGACCGCCGCCTACGATTATAATATCATACATATATTTCACCTTTACTGAATCGAGCAGAAACTTAATACGGTTTCTGCTCGATTTTAATTATAATTATTTGCTCATTATATAGCCCTTGATATCGGATACGCCGCGGTATTTCTGGAAACCTTCCGCCGTATTGATGATAAGGGTCGGCGCCTGCTTAATGCCGTATTTTGCAACAAGCTCGGGTTGCTCATCGGCTAAGATCGGCTGATATTCGATACCCGCTTTATCGAGCAGAGCCGCCGCCGCTTTGCAGTTGGGGCAGGTTGCGGTTTTAAAGAGGATGATATCCGCCGTCTTTATATCTGCCGCCGGGGCTTCCGCCGCCTTTTCGCAGGTGCAGGGTGCATCGTCAACCGGAGCCGGATTAGGTCCTGTATGGGTCAGATGCGAACGGCCGATGTTATAAACCTTGCGGTCCTTATACTCCTGCGCCTTACCGTCGTTCCAGTTCTGGATCGGACGGTAGTAACCGGTGATACGGCTGTTTACCTCGGTTTTCTGACCGCATATCGGGCAGGTGAACTGTTCGCCGGTAAGATAGCCGTGGTCCTTACATACCGAATATGTGGGTGACATCGTATAATAGGGGAGTTTGTAGTTTTCGGCGATCTTGCGAACAAGGTTTGCCGCCGCTTTCCAATCGGGGAGTTTTTCGCCGAGGAAGGCGTGGAAAACTGTGCCCGAGGTGTAAAGCGTTTGAAGATCATCCTGAATATCGAGAGCCGAGAAGATATCCTCGGTATAGCCTACCGGCAGGTGCGAGGAATTGGTGTAATAGGGAGTTCCGTTCATATTTGCCGTGATGATATCCGGGAAGTCCTCGCGGTCGTGCTTGGCAAAGCGGTAGGTGGTGGATTCCGCCGGAGTTGCCTCAAGGTTATAAAGGTCGCCGTATTTTTCCTGATAGTCGGAGAGGCGCTCGCGCATATGATTAAGAACGTCGCGTGCAAAGCGCTGAACGCGGGAATCGGTAAGATCGGCGCGCAGCCACTTGGCGTTAAGACCGACTTCGTTCATACCGATAAGACCGATAGTTGAGAAGTGGTTTGCAAAGGTGCCGAGATAACGCTTGGTGTAAGGATAAAGTCCCTGATCGAGGAGGGTAGTGATAACCGTTCTCTTGGTTTTAAGACTGCGTGCGGAAATATCCATAAGGTGATCAAGGCGGTTGTAGAAATCCTTTTCATCGGTCGCCTGATAAGCGATACGCGGCAGGTTGATGGTAACAACGCCGATAGAACCGGTCGATTCGCCCGAACCGAAGAAACCGCCGGATTTTTTGCGAAGCTCGCGCAGATCAAGGCGAAGCCTGCAGCACATCGAGCGAACGTCACTCGGCTCCATATCGGAGTTGATATAGTTCGAGAAATAGGGGGTGCCGTATTTGGCGGTCATTTCAAACAGAAGCTTGTTGTTCTCGCTTTCGCTCCAATCAAAATCGCGGGTGATGGAGTAGGTGGGTATCGGATACTGGAAGCCCCTGCCGTTGGCGTCACCCTCGATCATGATCTGAATAAACGCCTTGTTGACCATATCCATTTCTTTCTGGCAATCACCGTAGGTGAAGTCCATTTCCTTGCCGCCGATTATTGCGGGAAGGTTTTTAAGGTCGTTAGGCACTACCCAGTCAAGCGTGATATTGGAGAAAGGCGCCTGCGTGCCCCAGCGGCTCGGCGTGTTAACGCCGTAAACAAAGGACTGGATGCACTGCTTGACCTCTTTTTGAGTAAGATTATCTATCTTTACAAAGGGGGCTAAATAGGTATCAAAGGAGGAGAACGCCTGGGCGCCCGCCCACTCGTTCTGCATAATGCCGAGGAAGTTGACCATCTGGTTGCAGAGGGTAGAGAGGTGGTTCGCCGGAGAAGAGGTGATCTTGCCGGGAACGCCGCCGAGGCCCTCCTGAATAAGCTGTTTTAAGCTCCAGCCGGCGCAGTAGCCGGTAAGCATAGAAAGATCGTGGAGGTGGATATCGGCGTTTCTGTGAGCGGTAGCTATTTCGTCGTCATAAACCTCGCTCAGCCAATAGTTAGCCGTGATAGCGCCCGAGTTTGAAAGGATAAGGCCGCCTACCGAATAGGTAACGGTGGCGTTTTCCTTAACGCGCCAATCGTTTATTTTAAGGTAGTTATCAACGATATCTTTATAGTTTAAAAGGGTAGAGTTAATATTGCGGACTTTTTCACGCTGCTTGCGGTAGAGGATGTATGCCTTCGCAACGTCGGCATAACCTGATTCGGAAAGCACCTTTTCAACGCTATCCTGGATCGCTTCAACAGATATCTTGCCGTCAACGATCTTCGGCTCAAAATCAGCCGTTAC